>JBOFCQ010000133.1:0-5968 GCA_051646145.1 Hyphomicrobium sp. | reverse complement strand
AGTCCTACCATTAGACGATCCCCCAAAGCCGGGATCGGCGCCGCTTTGGGCGCCTGAGGAAGGGCGCTCATACCAGTTACCATGGTCCAGCGCAAGCGAGCCCGCTCGAAGGGCCTCTAGCGCGCCTGGAAACTCCGGCAGTGTCCCTTGGCAGAGCCGTGCGGCGCGCGCGCCAACGCCGTTGGTCGCGCACTCAGCCTGTTGCTCGTGGCGCGGACCGCGCGCTGATGGAGTTGCCTCGTGATGTCCGTGCCGATTGTCGACGACGATGTGTTCGCAGGTGGAGTGTTTGGCGACGGAGTTCCTCGACGCGCGGTCCGCGTCACGTCGCCCACTGCGGCCGGTCTTCGCTCTCGCGATTGAGGCTGCCGGGTGCATCGGCGAGATTGGACATGGGGAACGTCAGCCGCCAGATCAGGCCTTCGACGGGGAACTGCATATCAACTGCGCCGTCGACGGATTGCGAGATCATGCGCTCGATGACGAAATGGCCAAAGCCCTTTCGCACCGGCGGCGACACCGGCGGGCCTCCGTGCTCCTGCCACGTCAACTGCATCTGCTCGGCGCCCTCCGGTGCTGCCATCGACGTCCAGGAAATCGCGACGTGCCCGTTCGGCGTCGACAGCGCGCCGTACTTGATGGAGTTGGTCGCCAGTTCATGCAGCGCGAGGCCGATGGCCTGCGCGGCGCGCGGGCCAACGTTGACGGCGGCGCCGTCGATTTTGAGATGGGACGCGCCATTCTCGACGAATACGGCAAGCTGGCCGCGGATCAAATCCTCGAGCGGCGCGCCGCGCCAGCCTTGTGCGACGAGAAGGTCATGAGACGCAGCAAGACCGCGCAGACGCTGTGAGAATTTCTCGCGGAAATCGACGAGCGACTCCGATGTGCGCGCCGTTTGGCTGGCCATGCTCTGCACGATGGCGAGAAGGTTCTTGGAGCGGTGCGTCAGCTCCCGCATCAGGAAGCGTTGATGCTCATCGGTTGCGATGCGCTCCGTGATATCGTGCGCGATGGAGGAGATCGCAACAATTTTGCCGGTCGGTCCATAGATCGGCGACAGATCGAGCGAAACGTCGATCTCTTTGCCATCGCGCGTCTTGCGCAAAGTTTCGACGCGCATGCTCTGACCCGACAGCACGGCCGCCATGTCGTGCGCAAACTCTTCTGCTTTCGAGGCTGGCACGACCAGGGCTTTCGGCCGTCCGATGATGTCGTCAGCCGAGTATCCAAACAGGCGCTCCGCGCCCTTGTTCCACGAGCGCACGACGCCGTTGGCATCGACGCTCATGATGGCGTGGCCAGAGGACGCCACGATGGCCGCGAGGTGCGCGCTTTTTGAGACCGCGAACTCGAATGCGGCGCGCACTTCCTCGAGTTCGGCGATGCGTTGCGGCGTCTCGGGAAGCTGTCGCCCCTCAACGAGCGCTTCGGCGGCGCTGCTCAAGCTGCGCACGGGCTCGGAAATGCGCGACGCCATGACGAAGGCCAGGCTTAGAACGGCCATGGCGCCGACGAGGCCGCCGACCGCGAGCAGCGTGATTGTTCTGTACAGGGGGGCGGCAAGCAGGTCCTGCGGCACGGCGACGACGGTTGTCCATTCGCTAAGCTGGGACCGGCGGAACGAATTCATCACTGCAACGCCCTCATGCGTGATGTTGGTGAACTCGCCGGTCTTGGGTTCGCCGCGCGCCGCCTCGCCGAGCTCCGGCCGCGCCATCAGGCCGACGCGCTCGGTGCTGCTCAAACTACGCGCAACGAAGCGGCCATTGCGGTCGACCACCGCAACCACCCACCCATTGGCGAGCGTTGTCTCCTTGAAAATCGAATCGAAGCGCAACGGGTCGACACGGGCAACAAGCGCGAAGTTGGTGTCCGATTGTGCCTTCACGGGCACGGCAAGCATGACTGACGGTCGCCCAGATGGCGCAGATTGCGACACGTCGGATACGACGCTTTCGCCCTTGAAGACGCGCTGAAGATAGTCAGCGGCTAATGCCGGCTGAGGCGCATTGCCATCTTCGGCCCAGGTCGAAAAGATCGTTTTGCCTGCTGGCTCAATGACGCTGATCGAAAGAAAGCCCATCTGCGCGGCCAGCGGCTCGGCACGGCGGCGGAATTCTTCGAAATTCTGATTGGCCAAGTCTTCGGATGTCGAGAGCCCTTTGAGCGCGCCGAGAATACTCGCAATGTCTCGGTCAAGCACCGACGTCAGCGTATTCACGGCGTCGAAGCGCTGCACCTCGATGACCTGCCGCTGGGCGCCGGCGTAGGTCAGGGCAAGCCAAGCAAACAAACCGACCAAAGGTGCCAGGATCAGAGCGACCAGGGACAAAATGCGCGCACGAATAGTCGGACTGGGGCGGCCCGACTGTGACGTCGGCTGAATGCGAAACAATGAACTCAACTCGCGACCTTCTCATTGCCTCGGGTGGGCGGCACGGCGGGACAAATCCGCAAGATTCATAGCAATAAATAGACGCCTGCGCCATTTGACAACGCGCGGGCGTCAAACAGCGCGCGTCAGAGGGCGCATCTAATCTGGATTGATAGTTAACGCTACGTCTTTTGATGCAGTGTGCCGGGCTTCCGCCGCAATTTGCCAAGGCGTTCGATGGCAATTGCGCCGCCTCGGGCAGAATCGCACAGATCAGCCACCGCGCTCAGCTTATGAACCCGCATTTTTTTGCGTCGGCAAGGATGTCGGTGACGACACCCATAGCAAGCGTCGGCTTGCTCTTGGCACCGGGAATGAGGCCGATGGGCGCGCGCATGCGGCTGATCAGTTCGTCGGCCAATCCGCGCATGCGCAGGATGTCGATGCGCTGCTGGTGCACGGCTCTGCTGCCAAGCGCACCGATGTAGAACGCGTCGCTGGTGAGCGCGCGCTCGATGAGCGGCGGCTCTATGTCGTGGTCGTGAAAGGCGAAGAGAACGCTCGTGTAGGCATCGATACTATCGAGCAGCGGCAGGGCGGCGTCTTCGCCATGAAAGCATGCGATGCCGAAGCGGCAGATTTCGGCGCGCGTTGCCTCGTCATTCGTCCAGACCTTGAGCGCAAGGCCAAGCGCTGACGCAATTTGTGCAATGCCAACTGCGCCGGGGCCACTCCCCATCAGGATCAGTTGGACCGGCGGCAAATAGGATCTGACGAACGCATGCCCGTCGCGCTGTGTACGCAACGGCGCGGCGCCCGCTGCCGCAACGTCAATAATACTGCGCGTGTTTGCACCTGGCGAAAGATCGGAAAGGAGTGCGAACGGACGCCGCGCCGCGCGGTGCGCCAATGCCGCCGATACGGTGTCGCGACCGATCGTACAATCGAAATAGAGATCCATGGCGCTGCCGCAGGGCAGGCGGATATCCATGTATTTTGAGCCGCGACCGTAGCGTTCGAGATAGTTCTGTCCGGTCGCGATGCTGCGCGAGGCTTCGAGCGCAATCGCTTTTTCGAGGCATCCGCCCGACAGATAGCCGTGATAGCGGCCATCCTCGGCGATCGCCATCTGGGCGCCGGCCTCGCGTGGCGATCCGCCGTCGACGGATACAAGCGTGACGACCGCGGTGCGCTGCCCCTCGGCATGAAACGCACGGAGCGCAGGCCAGATATCATCGTCACCGATCATGCCGGCGGTTGCGAGAGGGCCCGGTTGAGGTGCGATTGAGTCATGCAGCATACGTCGTTCCAACTCGTTCTCAAACATCGACCGAAGTGCGCGCGTTGCCAGCTTAGTGCGATGCAGGCCGCGACATGTTATGGCGCTTCAGCCAACGATATATGGTTTGGCGGCTCACTCCTAGATCCTGCGCGGCGCTTGAAATGCACCAGTCGCAACGCTCAAGCGCGGCGCGTAACTGATTTTCGATGGACGCCGGTGGCAAAGCCGCGAGCGCGTCGGGCATGTGGTCCGCGCCGTGTGCGGGCCGCGGTAGGCCAGTGCCGTTACCTTGCGTGCTGTCGAGCCATGTCGGCAGGTGGGCGAGTGTCAGGTCATCGCCGGCTGCCATGGTGACGGCATAGCGCAGCGCCAAGCGCAGTTCGCGGATGTTGCCCGGCCAGGTATGGGCGACGAGCCGGCGGAGCGCCTGATCGGAAATGGCGGTCGAAGGCCGCAAACCTGCGTCAGCGGCCTCAAGCTTCAAGGCATTGAGGATGACATCTTCCTTATCCTGGCGCTCGCGTAGCGCGGGCAAGGTCAACCGTGCGCCCGCCAGTCGATAAAACAGATCCTGGCGGAACCGGCCCTGCGCAATGAGCGCTTCGAGGTTCTGATGGCTGGCGCTGACAAGGGCGAAATCGACCGTTACCGTCTTCGCCGACCCGAGCGGCGCGATTTCGTTGAGAGCGAGCACGCGCAGCAGTCGCGTCTGCAGCGGCAGAGGCATGTCGCCGATTTCGTCAAGAAAGAGCGTGCCGCCGTTGGCTTCGAGAATGCGGCCTGGGCGTCCCTCCCGGCGCGCACCGGTAAACGATCCGGGCTCATAACCGAACAGTTCGCTCTCGATCAGGCTTTCGGGAATGGACGAACAATCGATGGCCACGAACGGTCGCGCGGCGCGCGCGCTCGACGCGTGAATGGCGCGTGCGAACTCCTCTTTGCCAGTTCCTGTTTCGCCTTGCAGCAGGATCGGCATGCGGCGGTCGACGCATTTGCGAATGGTGGCGACGTGCGCGCGCACAACCGGATCGTTGCCGGCAAGAGCGTTCAAGCCGATGAATTTTGACGGCCGCTGCGCTGCTTGCGGCGATACGTCGATTATCGGCTGGTCAAGCGCGGCGCGTGCCATGCGCGGCCGTGTTCGCGGCAATGTCATACGGCCGAAGAACGGCGCGGCCTGGCCCTGAAAACGCACAACGCCGATACGTTCGGTGGTCGCGGTGCGCTCGTTCTTGATCGTGCCGTCCTGCCAATTGGCGTCGAGCACATGATTGAGCTTCTGGCCAACGAAGGCTGCGAGTTGCGGTGGGCAGACGCCATCGGGCGCGTCCGACATGACATCCATGGCCAGCCCGTCATCGCCGAATGCCACCATGAAGCGCGTGCCGCCGGTACCTTCGATGCATGGATGCACGCTGACGACGTGGTGGTCGCGATGGCGTTCGAGGAAGTAATCTTCTTGAATGCGCTGGGTCGTCGCCATGACGAGATCAAGCACGAAAACCTGAACTTCGCCGGGCAAATCGGCGACTGATGACGCGTCGAGCGCGGCGATGACGCGTCCCGAGCAATCGAAGACCGGCGCCGCCGTGCAGGTGAGATCAGCGTATCTGAGCAGAAAATGATGCTGACGATGGACGGTTACAGCTCTGCGCGAGGCAATGCTGGTGCCGATGCCGTTAGTGCCGACGTGCTGTTCACCCCAGGTTGCGCCCGAGCATACGCCCATGCGCACCAGCGCGCGGTCGAGCGGCATCGATGTCTGCACGTCGAGCGCGATACCGTTGGGATCGGAGAGCGCCACGATATGCTTTGCCGGCGCGAGGCGCTCCATCAGGCGAACGAGATGCGGGCGTGCCACGCGCATCAGCGTGTCGAGCGGATCGGCCGCGGCCTTCAGTTCGGCCGACGTCAGGACCGACGGGCCTTCTTTGCGCGATCGATCGAGATTGTGCAGGCTGACGCAGCGATCCCAGGACGTTTCGATCACGTCGACGATGTCGGGCAAGGCACCGCCGATGGCGATCTCACTTTGCTTGCCATCTCGGTGGCGGGTCAGCGGCCGCCCGCCGTCAATCGAAATCGCCATCGCTCAAACTCCAAGTTCTGTCGCCGTAAAACTGTTGCGAGGTTGCCGTGCGGACGATCCCGAGTGTGATCTCGTGCCGGTGGTGCCGTGTTTACTTCGCCAAATATCCGCGACGGCCGACACGCATCAACGATGCCTGTAGGCGCTGGTCGTCGCGGCGGATGGCTTCAACGGAATTGAATGTGAACGTGATGTGGCGATACGCGGCGCTTTCCGCGGC
>JBOFCQ010000295.1:0-5230 GCA_051646145.1 Hyphomicrobium sp. | reverse complement strand
CTCGACATGCTGCTGATCTGCGTGCAGTCGGGTATGTCGGTGGAATCGGCCTTCGGCAAGGTGGCGAAGGAAGTGGCCACGCAGTCGATCGAACTCGCGGAAGAAATGACGCTGACGACGGCCGAACTGTCGTACCTGCAGGATCGCCGGATGGCGTTTGAAAATCTCGGCAAGCGTACGGGCCTGCCGGGCGTGAAAGCGGTGACGACCGCACTCATCCAGGCGGAACGCTATGGTACGCCTGTGGCGTCGGCGCTGCGCACGATGGCCAAGGAAAACCGCGATATTCGCCAGTCGGAAGCCGAGCGCAAGGCCGCCGCCCTGCCGCCGAAGCTGACCGTGCCGATGATCATCTTCTTCCTGCCGGTTCTGTTCATCGTCATTCTCGGCCCGGCGGCGCTGTCCTACATGGGCATGAAATAAAATCTGAGGCACGACGTCGCGACGTCGGTCCGCGTCTGGCGCTCAATGACCGCGCGGCGCACTGAGAGAGACAAGTTTGGTGTTGCGTTTGCCCCGGTTCGCGCTCTGCGTGGATCGGGGCTTTTCATTTTTTGGGACGTACGCGCATGCCCCACGCTGTGCGAATGGCGCGCGGCACGAATCGGAACGCTAGACGCGTTCTAATCTCGCGGACGGGACGCGGTCTCGCGCAAACAAAAAGCGCGCCTGCCGCAGCAGACGCGCTTTGCTATGTGACTGCGGAACGGGAGGCGCGCGTGCGCGCCGATCAGCGCTTCGAGCCCTTAAACTGCGGGCCGCCGTCGGCCGGTGACGATGCAGCGATGGCGGTCGACCAGTCGGCCGGCGTCGATGCGGCTGTGTTCTCGATGGCGGCCGGCTTGAATGCGTCGCCAGATTTGGCGATGGGCGATGCGGCGGCGGTTGCGGTCTTGGTCGCGGCCGGCTGCGGTGCGGCCTTCGCATCGAGCTTGACCATGCGCTTCAGATAATCGGAATTGGCGCTTGCTGTGTCCTGCGGCAGATCCTTGGAGGCAACGACCTTGCTTTCGTCGTAGCGGCCCTGAAGACCGAGCACGAGCGCCAGATTCTGGCGGACTTTGGGAGATGACGCGCCGGCGACTTCCGCCTGACGCAGAAGATCTTCGGCCTTTTTGGCATCGCCGCTCATCGCGTGCGCCATGGCCAGATTGTTCAAGACCGACGGCTGGCTCGGCGACAGCATCAGCGCGCGTTCGTAGAAGGGAATGGCCTGCTTATACTGGCCCTGCTTTGCGAAAACGGTGCCGCGGGCCGAAATCACGCGCCAGTCCGGCTTGCTCGGGTTGTCGGCGAGCGCCAGCATTTTGCCGGCCACGCTGACCTGATCGAGTTCGAGTGCGAGACGGCCATATTCGCCGGCAAGTTCCGCGCTGTCGGGATTGGCACCCGAGGCCTGCTGCAGAACCATCAGCGCCTGCTGGCGTTCGCCAAGGGCCTTCAAGTTGCGCGCATAGCTCAGCGCGGCATTGAGATCACCGGGCTTCTTTGCATATTCGCCGCCCCAGTAGGCTGTGGCTTTCTGCAATTCGGTGCGATCGACGTCGTTCGTGTTCTGGGCGCCATCGCCGCCATCGGCGAGCGTCATGTTGGCGCCGGGCAGCAGGTCCGATGTCTGGGCGCACGCGCCGAGCATCAGGGAGGCTGCGAGACCGGCAATGCTCAGCACGCGCTGCCGGCTGGCGATGGAGTGTGGGGGGCGCGCGTAGGCCATTTTTGTGCTCTCCGTTGGGCCGGTCGGCCGCAATAGTCGAATCGTGTGAGTTGTGAGTTTCTGGGACAGCGGTCAATAAACGCTTAATCTAACAATCCCCGCCCCCACGGGCCGGTGTAAGATGCGCGCTGAGAGAATGCATCGGCTGCGGGCCTCGGCCCTAAGCCCTTCGATGCACGCGAGAATGTGACGGTCGGCAGATCGGCCGGCGGCGAAAAGGATGACGGAATGAGCGACACCAGCGAACGGACGGTGGCGGATGTTTTTGCGGAGGGGCCGGACGCCCCTTCCGACGTGCCGATACATCTGGTGCCGGCCGGGGCCGATCTGGCGAGCCTTGGGCTCGATGCGCGCGCGGTGGCGTGGGCGTCGGCGCAAGGATTTTCAGGCGTCGCGAAGAAGTCGATGCTGCTGCCGGACGCAGACGGCCAGCTTGCTGGCGTGCTGCTCGGCCTTGGCGATGGCCTGAGCGGAGAACCCTCTGGACCCTCCGACATGCTACTCGGCGGTTTGGCTACATCGCTGCCGGCCCGCACATACCGGCTTGCTGGCCGGGTTTCGAATAGCGAACTCGCCGCCCTGTCGTGGGGGCTTGGGAGCTATCGGTTCGCGCGCTATCGCGGCGCATCGCGCGTCGCGCCGGCGGCCCAGTTGCGCTGGCCCGAAGGCGTCAATCGCGCCAGCGTGCGGGCGGCGGTGGAAGCGGTATGGACGGGGCGCGATCTCATCAACACGCCGGCACAGGACCTCGGACCCGCGGAACTCGAAGCGGCGGCACGGCGCCTTGCCGGTGCGCACGGCGCGCGCATTGCGGTCATCACCGGCAACGAGCTGCTGGCTCGCAACTTCCCGATGATCCATGCGGTGGGCCGCGCGCATACCCGTGAACCGCGCCTGATCGACATCACGTGGGGGCACGAGTCGGCGCGCAAGATCACACTTGTCGGCAAAGGCATCACCTTCGATACCGGCGGGCTCGACATCAAGCCGGCAAGCGGCATGTTGATCATGAAAAAGGACATGGGCGGTGCCGCAACCGCGCTCGCCCTTGGCCACATGATCATGTCGGAAGGGCTGAATTGCCGACTGCGCATTCTGATACCGGCGGCAGAGAATTCCATCAGCGGCGACGCGTTCCGGCCGGGTGACATACTGACGAGCCGGGCGGGCATCACCGTCGAGATCGGCAATACGGATGCCGAAGGCCGGCTGGTCCTTGCCGATGCCTTGACGCTGGCCGATGAAGAACAGCCGGACGCAATCTATTGTTTCGCAACGTTGACGGGTGCGGCGCGCACCGCGCTTGGACCCGACTTGCCCGCGATGTTCAGCGACGATGATGCGTTCGCGGCCGCGCTCATGAAGCGGTCGGCAGAGATCGCCGATCCGGTGTGGCGGCTGCCGCTGTGGGACGGATACAAGCGCCATCTCGATAGCGATATCGCCGATATGAACAACGTCTGGGATACGCCATTTGCGGGCGCGATCACGGCGGCGCTGTTCCTGCGGCGGTTCGTGCGCAACGCGCGCCGCTTCACGCATTTCGATCTCTATGGATGGCGTTCCGCGCCGCGGCCGCTTGGCCCCAAGGGCGGCGAACCGCAGACGGCGCGGGCGGTGATGGATGCGTTGCGCCGCGAGTTGCTCGCGTGACGAGAAACCAGGACAGCATGATGATGCCGGACACCGACAAGAAGTCTGAAACGACAGGCGACGGCATGGCGGCGGCCGCGCCGCACGCACCCGATGCGGGCAAAGTTGCGGACGGTGCAGCCGAAACGGATGCCGGGGCCAAGGCCAGTGCCGCTGATCGTGCGGGCGACGACGATGCGGCAAGCGATGTGCTGATCGCCTATCCGTCCGCCGCGGGCGCGACGACCGACGAACCGTTGCCCGCAGAACCCGCCGAGACCGCGCCGCGTGTTATTGCCGACGACGGGCCGCCGCTGCCGGCGCTCGATCCGAGGCGCCACGTGGTGCGGCCCGATCTTGCCGCAAGAAGCCTGCAGGGGCGCGTCAGGGCGCAGCGGTTCGCCGACGGCGTTCCGGCGCAGGTCATGCGCGCGACGCTGCCGGTGCGCAAGGCGCCGGAAGCCGGGCGCGGTCTTGAAACCGAAGCATTGTTCGGCGAAAGCGTGACCGTCTACGACGAAGCGCATGGCTGGGCGTGGGTCCAACTCGCGCGCGACGGCTATGTCGGCTACGTGCCGGCGGATGGACTGAGCCGCACGCCGGTCGCGCCGACGCATCGTGTGACGGCGCTCGGCACGTTCGTCTATCCAACGCCCGATATCAAAAGCCCGCCGCTGATGCTGCTGGCGCTGAATGCCATGTTGGGCGTCGCCCACAGCGACGAGAAGTTTTCCGAGCTGACCCAGGGCGGCTATGTCGTCACCCGGCATATCGCGCCGGTTGCGCGCGTGGCGCGTGATTTCTGCGAGATCGCCGAACGGTTCATCGGCACGCCCTATCTTTGGGGCGGACGCACGCGCATCGGCATCGATTGCTCGGGTCTGGTGCAGGCATCGCTGCATGCCGCCGGCATCGCCGCGCCGCGCGACAGCGACATGCAGCAGGCCGAACTCGGCGCGCTGCTGCCGCCGACGGGCCATCTCGATGATCTGCTGCGCGGGGATCTCGTGTTCTGGAACGGGCACGTCGGCATCATGACGGACGGCGTCATGATGGTGCATGCCAATGCCCATCACATGGCAGTCGTCGGCGAACCGCTGGTCGAAGCCGCGCAACGGATTGCGCGAACCGGCTCACAGATCGTGGCGATCAAGCGCATGCACGGGTTCAAGGCATGATGCAGCCGGCAGGCAATGCGGCGGTTCAGCGCCGATAAGGCAGAAATGCACGCGCGACCGTCGTCACGTCGCCGCTGCTTGGCGCGACGGCAGGCTGCCCGGCAAGCGTGCGCGCGCGCAACCACGTGGAGCCATCGGCACACGTGACCCGCGTTGCGCGCGACAGCAGCGCGCCGGTCAGCGCCGATCGGCGATCGAGACGGGCGACATCTCCGGCGGCAATCGCCGTCACCAGGTGGTGAAAGAGGTTCCAGTCGTCGATTTCGAGATCTTCATAGATCTCGCCTGCAACCACCACGTCATAGCGCTGGTCGCGCCGCAGCAGCAACTCGAACGGGCAAGCGCCGATGACGTGCGGCTGCACGCGGAGCGACCACGTTGCGGCATCGCGCGAAATTTCCGCCGTGGCGATCTCGCCAACCGAGCGCGCCCAGGCATCGAGCTGGCGGATGGTGGCGTCGAGCGACGATCTGAAACTGTCATCGGATTGCATGGCGGCTCGTGTCTCGTTTCCAATGACTGCGTGATGCGTCGGCGTCCGCCGTCTCGTGTCGCGTCGTTACGCGTGTTACCCGGCGAGCGCGCCTTTATGGGCCACGCGGTGGTCAAGTGCGGCGGCGAGAAGCGCGCGTGTGTAATCCTGCTTCGGCTTTGCGAACACGTCGGCGGCTGGGCCTTCCTCGACCGCCTTGCCGTTTTTCATGAC
>JBOFCQ010000116.1:0-4828 GCA_051646145.1 Hyphomicrobium sp. | reverse complement strand
AGTTTTAGATATGTGAATCTCTCTCCTATGTGAATTCTCATGAATCTTTAGGTTCCTTTTTACTGTGAAGCACTTTCCACACTGAGGGCAGGTGAAAGGTTTCTCTCCAGTGTGAACTCTTATGTGATTTTCAAGTCTTGCATTGTTTTTTAAACTCTTTCCACAGTGATGGCACATCAAAGGCTTTTCTCCGATGTGAATTTTAACATACCCGCAGGCGCTGGCGTCCGCCACCGACGGCGAGGAGATCGCGGGCGCATTGCGGCGCACATTTGCCGAAGCGCGGCGCAGCGCGACGGGCGATGCCACGCAGGACATTCTCGATCAGGCGCGCATCGTCGGCGGCGAGCAGGCGTTCCTCGTCGGCGTGCGCGTGCTGACCGGCTCGATCTCGGCGGCGGAAGCCGGCCGCGCCTATGCGCTGCTCGCCGAGAAGATGGTGGCGAGCCTCCTCGACGAAGTGACGCGCGATTTCGAAGACGATCACGGCAAGGTGCCAGGCGGCGGCGCCGTGGTCGTCGCCATGGGCAAGCTTGGTGGCCGCGAGATGACGGCGTCATCCGATATCGACCTGATCCTGATTTACGATGCAGCCCCCGATGTCTTGCAGTCGGACGGTCGCCGCCCGTTGGCGCCGAGCCACTACTATGCACGGCTGACGCAGCGGCTCATCACCGCGCTGTCGGCGCCGACGGCCGAGGGCGCGCTCTATGATGTCGACATGCGGCTGCGGCCATCCGGCCAGAAGGGTCCGATGGCGACGCGGCTGACCGGGTTCGTCAACTATCAGCGCGATGAAGCGTGGACGTGGGAGCACATGGCGCTGACGCGGGCGCGTGTCATCGCGGGCTCAGCCGAACTCACGGCGCAGATGAATGACGCCATCCGGACCGTGCTCGTGCTGCCGCGCGACCGGGCCAAGATCGTCAAGGACGTCACCGAAATGCGGGCCATGATCGCCGCCGAGAAGGGCTCGGCGCATATCTGGGACCTGAAGCAGACGCGCGGCGGACTGGTCGATCTCGAATTCATCGCTCAGTATCTGCAACTTGTTCATGCCGCGGATCACCCTGCCGTGCTCAGCCCATCGACGCTGGATGCGCTTGAGGCCCTGGCGAGAGCCGGCGTTCTGGCGCGGGAAGACGCCGACAAACTGCTGTCGGCCGGCCGGCTGCTGCATGATTTGACCCAGCTCATGCGGCTCTGCCTCGATCAGCCGTTCGACCCGGAAACCGCGCCCGGCGGCCTCAAGGCCATGCTGGCGCGGGCCGGGGATACGGCCTCATTTCCGGCGCTGGAAGTCCGCCTGACGCAGGCGCTGGGCGACGTCAGTGCCGCGTTCGACCGCCTGATCCGCTGATTTTCGGGGCGTAGCGCCTGTTGCGCGACGGAAATGCGGGACATAGCCGTTCTTCGGTCATGGGCCCCGCTTAGGGAAGCGAGATCGGTCCGGTTGGCGGGTTTACCGTCGGCACGAAACCGTAAACCGTGGCTGATGCTATGCCGAGGATTGCTGTGGCGATTAAGGGGGGGGAACGCAACGTCGAAGGCCAGCCTGGCGCCGTGCGCCGGCCGGCTCAGGACGAGCGCGCCCTACTCGATGCGGCGGGCGGCGGCAGCGTTGTGGCGTTCCGCACGCTGGTCGATCGCCATCTCGCCGCCGTGACCGGCATCGCGCGCCGCATGTTGCGCGACGACGCCGAAGCAGAGGACATGGCGCAGGAGGCTTTTCTGCGGCTGTGGCGCGCGGGTGCGGGGCTGGACATTGGGGCTGCCGGCGTGAAGCCGTGGCTGCGCCGTGTCGTTTCGAATTTGTGCATCGACCGGGTGCGCTCCGGCCGGCGAGTGAGCGTTGTCGACGAGGTGCCGGAAGTGGCAGACCCGCCAACGCAGCTCGCGGCGCTCGAGTCGGATGAGTTGAAGGGCCGGGTCGATGCGGCGCTGAAAGCTTTGCCGGAACGCCAGCGGCTGGCGCTGACGCTCTTTCACTACGAAGGGCTGAGCCAGGCGGAGATCGCCGAGATCATGGGCGTGACGGACGAGGCAGTCGAATCGCTGCTCGGTCGCGCACGACGACAGTTGAAACAAGGCCTCGCCCACGAATGGGCGGCGATGCGCGCCGATGGCGGCGGCACCGGGACGGCAGGATGACGGTGGCGGCGCCGGCATCAGGCGAATGGAACGGTAGGCGCACGAAACGGCACGCGGACGGATATGGACTGATAGCCAAGCGGAAAGACGATAGGACGTGAGACGGACATGACAAAAGCGGCAACAGGAATGGCGCGCGACCGGCTGATCGAGACGCTCGACGTTTTCGGCGCTGACCGGACGCGCTGGCCGGCCGACAGGCGGCTTGAGCTTGCAGCCTACATTGCGCAGGATGGCGAGGCACAGCGGCTGATGCGGGATGCATCGCGCTTCGATGCGTTGCTCGATCTGGCGCCGGTGGCGGCAGGCGATCATCAGGCGCGCGTCGATCGCATCGTGGCGGCGGCGGCCGTGACGCCGCGCGTATCGGCGACGTCGGGCCACGATGCCATTGCACCGGCCGACGCGGCGCTGGCAAAGGCCGCAGCGCGTGTCGTGCCTTTCGCGGCGCGCCGGCCTGCACAAACGTTGCGCCGCAACGTATCCGCCGGCATGGCGCTCGCCGCATCTTTGATGCTCGGCATTCTGGCCGGTCAGAGTCAATCCGTGACGACCGCGATGACGGCGGTTCTGAGCGACGATACGGCAGCGGCCACGGCGTCGCAGCAGCTTGCACAGTCGGACGATGTCGAACTGGTATTTGACGAGGATTTGCTATGACGACCGACGTTGCCGACACCGGACAGCCGCGCCGCCGCTGGCTCTATGGCCTGCTCGTGGCGTCGCTTGCCGTAAATCTGCTGGTCGCGGGTGCGTTTGCCGGCGCTTTCTGGTCGCATCGCCATGGCGGGTTCCGCAAGCCCCATGATGAAGCGCCGGGTCTGCTTGGCTTCGTGCGCCAACTGCCGCGCGAGCGCCGCGAGGTGATCCGCGATCACCTGCGCGCCGAGCGTGACCGCATCGAGCCAATGCGTGCCGGCATTCGCGCCGCGTGGGATCAATCGAACGCTAAGCTGACGGTCGAGCCGTTCGATAAGGACGCGTTGCGGCGCGAAATGGAGCGGTTGGTTGACGCTGAGCGGGCTTATAAGACGGCCGTGTTCGATGCCATCGTGACGACTGCTGAAAAGCTGACGCCCGATGAGCGGCGCTTGCTGCAAACCTGGCGCGAGCGTCGCAAGCCGCATCATTTCAAGGAGCGGCGCTGGCGCGATCGCGATCGTCCGGAGGGTGGTGGCGCGCCCGATGGCAAGGAGATGCCGTAATCGGGCCGTGATCGGTTCATGATCCAGCGAGGGGCGAGTGATCGCTCCCATCAGGCAATGGGTTTTGGCGATAGGGACGTTGCGTTTGCGGCCATATGCGGCCAGCGCGCCGGCTGTTTAAGCGGCGGGTGCGCCCAAGCCCGTGAAGAAGTCGCGCTGCGCGGCGCTGACGAATGTGACGGAGATCGTCCATCCCGTGCCGGCGTCGCGCGTTTCAACGATCAGGGCGCCCGACAGTTCGGCAAGGGTGTGGGCCAGCAGCAGCGAGAAGCAGTCATCGCTCGGACCGACGCGGTTGCCGTCGCAGACCACGTCGACAACAACCCGATCATCTGCGCGATTGGCGGTGAGGCTGATGCCGTCTCCGGCGCGCGATATTTCGACAGCGGTGGCGATGAGGTTGATCATGATCTGGCGCAGCGCCGGCGGATCGGTCATGACATCGAGATCGGCGGCGGCATCGCAGGTGAGCGCGATGCGCCGCTCGGCAAGATCGGTGATGTGAAAGGCCGCTGCTTCGTCGATGGCCGAAAGCAGATTGGTGCCGGCGTGGCTTGGGCGGCGTTCCGATCCCGTGAGCAGGGCGGTGATGGCAAGTGCGTCCTCAGCCGATTTGAGCAGCGTGCGGCCGCTGGCGTGGATGTCGCGGGCATAGGCGCAGTAGCGATCGCTGCCGAGCGGACCGAACACTTCCGCACTCATCAGTTCTGAAAAGCCGATGACGGCGTTTAATGGCGTGCGCAGTTCGTGGCTCATGCGGGCCGTGAGGCGCGCCCAGGCGGCGATGTCGGCCGACGGCCGTGTCTCGCTGCGGCGGATGAGTTCGGTCAGCGTGCGCGACGCGGGCTTGGTGACGGGGCGCGTTGACACCGGCGCGTCTTCAGCGAACTTGACAATCGCAGAGCCGTCATAATCTCCAAGCGAGGAGTAGAGCGCGACAGCGAGGGCAAGCGTTGCCCCGGTGAGGAACAGCACCGTCGACATGACTTCAGGAGCGATGTGCGGCAAGGCCACGCCCGCGAGCGTCAACGTCGCTGCGGCGGCCGTGAGAGCGATGCGAGAAAATTCGAATTTACTCAAGCCGAACAAATGACTGGCGATGCTTTGCGGATTGAGGCGCAGGCTCTGCGCCAAGGCATGAATATCCCGCCGCATGGCGGACGAAGCCCGTGCCATCCCCAAAGTCCCCTGACGTTTCGTGTGTTTGCGCCCCCGCGCGAGACCGCGTTGCGGCCTGCGAATCACATTCGCTGATTTGCGACTCACCTGTCGAGGGAGTTTAAATCCGCGCCGCGTTTTGGCTCAAAAAAAGCGATCGGGAGGTCGGCGCCGCGCAAGCGCCGATCAAGATTTCGTTACGCGTCGAGCATCCGCGCCACGATCTCGTGGACATCGCGCGACAGCGACGGTTGCGATGCAACGCGCTTGAGCGCCGTGACGGCCTTGTCGCGGCGGCCGGGTTCCAGCGCCTT
>JBOFCQ010000114.1:0-2907 GCA_051646145.1 Hyphomicrobium sp. | reverse complement strand
ATCGTGTTGATGTCGCGGTCCTTCGTTTCAGTCACGAAGATCAGGCCGACCACGACCGTGATGAGGGCGAAGATCACCGGATACCAGAGGCCGAAGTAGATATCGCCCGTGGACGCCACCATCGCGAAGGAGGTCGCCGGCAGGAGGCCGCCGAACCAGCCGTTACCGATGTGATACGGCAGCGACATCGCGGTGTAGCGGATGCGGGTCGGGAAGAATTCGACCAGCGCCGCCGCCATCGGGCCATAGACCGCCGTGACGTAGAGCACGAGCAGCGTCAGGATCGCGATGATTTTCAGCGCCTGCGGGTTACCAAGCGCGGCGAAGAAGCCGCTCACCTTCACCTTCGCCGCATCATTGGCAGCCGGATAGCCGGCAGCCGTGGTTGCAGCGGCGATGTTCTTGGTGAAGTCGGCAGCGCCGGCGCCCCAGGCCACATCCGTGCCATTGACCTTCACGCTGAGCGGCGCACCAGCAGCGCCCGGCGTATAGTTGTACTTGATGGCCTGTTGCGAGAGCACGCGGCGGGCAAGGTCGCACGGCTCAGAGAACTGGCGGATACCCACGGGATCGAACAGCGAGCCGCACTTGGCAGCGTCGGCGGAAACTTCCACCTTCACCTTGTCAAGCGCTGCGGCATAGTTCGGGTTGGCCGTTTCCGCGATCATCTTGAACAGCGGGAAGAAGGTCAGCGCCGCAACGAGGCAGCCGCCGAGGATCACCGGCTTGCGGCCGATGCGGTCGGACAGCGAGCCGAAGAAGATGAAGCCGGCGGTGCCGAGAATGAGCGACCAGGCGATCAGCACGTTGGCTGTCAGCAGGTCGATCTTCAGAATGCTCTGCAGGAAGAACAGGGCGTAGAACTGGCCGGTGTACCACACGACCGCCTGGCCGATGACGAGGCCGACGAGCGCGATGATCACGACCTTGAGGTTCTTCCACTGGCCGAATGCTTCCGACAGCGGCGCCTTCGACTGCGTGCCTTCTTCCTTCATCTTCACGAAGGCCGGGGATTCCTGCATCTGCAAGCGGATCCAGACCGAGATGGCGAGGAGGAAGATCGAGCCAAGGAACGGAATGCGCCAGCCCCAGTCAGCGAATGCGGCTTCGCCCATCCACAGGCGCAGGCCGACGATCACGAACAGCGAGAGCAGCAGGCCGAGCGTTGCCGTCGTCTGAATGAACGAGGTGTAGAACCCGCGACGGCCGACCGGCGCATGTTCAGCGACATACACCGCTGCACCGCCATATTCGCCGCCGAGCGCCAGGCCCTGCGCCATACGCAGGACGATGAGCAGCACAGGCGCGATCCAGCCGATGGTGGCGTAGTCCGGCAGCAGGCCGACGAGGAACGTCGACAGGCCCATAATGAGAATGGTGATGAGGAAGGTGTGCTTGCGGCCGATGAGGTCGCCGAGGCGGCCGAACACCAGCGCGCCGAACGGGCGCACGAGGAAGCCGGCAGCGAACGCCAGCAGCGCGAAGATGCTGCGGGTGTTGACGTCGAAGGCCGAGAAGAACTTCGCGCCGATGATCGCCGCGAGCGATCCGTACAGATAGAAATCATACCATTCGAAGACGGTGCCGAGCGAGGAGGCCAGAATGACCTTCTTCTCCTCTTGCGTCATCGGGCGCGGTGTGGCGCGGCCCGCTACGGTAGCTGTTGACATTGATGGGATCCCTTCCCTTGACCGTGTTTGCCGGCCTGTCCGGCTCTGCAGCGGATGGTGCCCGCCAGCGGATCCTTGAGGCCTTGGTTCGATTGGCGCGTCGGTGGTGGCGCCATTTGCAGCTCAGGGGCTCAGACCCGCAGTCACGAATGTGAAACCCTGCGCCATCGCGCCACTATGCGCGGACTGCCTATTCCGGGAAGGGCAGGATCAGTAGCGAATTGGTCTATGCGCCAAAAGTCTTAAATGCAGTGCAGCACTGATGTTATGCTTGCAGCGCAACGGTTTCTGCAATGGCCTGGCGCGCGATTTGCAGAGAAATATTGCAGCGCAATATTATCCGGCAACGATAGTTGAACGGTGCGTCATGCCGGACTTTCCACAGCGGCGCACGCGCGCAGGTGCGGCTGTTCCCGTCATCGCCGGGGATAGAGGGGGCTGACCCGGGCGGCGTGGGAGACGCCGACACCGGGTGCCGTGACCGGCTCCTTCGGCGCGTCGGCCATTGCATCATGGACAGCGCCTCTGTGCGCAGGGCAGACGCGAGGGTCAGGCTTTGGCGCCGATCCGTCCCGTCAGCGCATACAGCGATATGGCCGCCGCATTCGAGACATTCAGGCTTTTGATCGCGCCGGGCATGGCGAGCCGGGCGAGCACATCGCACGTCTCGCGCGTGCGCTGACGCAGGCCCTTGCCCTCTGCGCCCAGCACAAGCGCCAGCGGGCGGCGCACGCTGACCTCCGCCATCGCCGTAGGCCCTTCCGAATCGAGGCCGATGCGCAGCACATTCTGGCGGCCCAGCAATTCCAGCGCGTCGCCGAGATTCTTCACGGTGATGATCGGCACATGCTCCAGCCCGCCCGATGCCGCCTTGGCGAGCACGCCGGTGGCGACCGGCGAATGCCGTTCCGTCGTGATCACCGCATCGACGCCGAACGCGGCGGCCGAACGCAGGATCGCACCGACATTGTGCGGGTCGGTGATCTGGTCGAGCACCAGCAGCAGCGCGTTGTCCGGCACCGCATCGAGCGCCGGGCCTTTCAGCGGATCGCATTCGATCAGCAGCCCCTGATGCACCGCATCCGGCGTCAGCACGGTGTCGATCTCGCGGGGATGCACGATCTCCGGCTCAAGCGGCAGGCTGCCCAGCTCATCCATCAAACGGCGATGGCCGTTTTCGGTCGCCATGATCCGCCGCACCTTGCGCTTCGGGTTGCGCAGCGCCTCCACCACGGGA
>JBOFCQ010000074.1:0-2842 GCA_051646145.1 Hyphomicrobium sp. | reverse complement strand
GCTGTGGTACAAGATTGCTCGTTTATCCAGCAGCTCGGATCGGGCCCTCAATGAGCCAGCAAGGCGCCAAGAAAACCCCTCCTCCAGAGGACTACGGCGAAGACAGCATCAAGATGCTCAAGGGCCTTGATGCCGTGCGCAAACGCCCGGGCATGTACATCGGCGACACCGACGACGGCTCGGGTCTGCACCACATGATCTACGAGGTCGTCGACAACGCCGTCGACGAGGTGCTCGCGGGCCACGCCACGTCGTGTCAGGTTACGCTCAACGCCGATGGTTCGTGCACCGTGCGCGACGACGGCCGCGGCATCCCGACTGGCATCAAGAAGGACGACGATCAGGTGCCGAAGCGTTCGGCGGCCGAGATCGTATTCACCGAATTGCACGCTGGCGGCAAGTTCGACCAGAACTCCTACAAGGTTTCAGGCGGCCTGCACGGCGTCGGCGTGTCGGTCGTCAACGCGCTGTCGGCTTGGCTCAAGTGCCGGATCTGGCGCGAGGGCAAAGAGCACTACATCGAATTCAAGAACGGCAACGCCGTCGCGCCGCTGAAAGTCACCGGCGATGGCAACGGCGAGCGCGGTACGGAAGTGTCGTTCCTGCCGTCGACCGAGACGTTCCACAACGTCATCGAGTTCGACTACGCGACGCTGGAACATCGCCTGCGCGAACTGGCGTTTCTCAACTCCGGCGCCAAGATCGTACTCACAGACGCGCGCCACGCCGACATCAAACGGGAAGAGTTCATGTACGAGGGCGGCACGGCCGCGTTCGTGCGCTATCTCGACCGCTCCAAGAGCCCGCTCATCTCCGAGCCGATCATGATCCGCTCCGAAAAGGACGGCATCGGCGTCGAAGTCGCGCTGTGGTGGAACGACAGCTACCACACGACGGAGTTGTGCTTCACCAACAACATCCCTCAGCGCGACGGTGGCACGCATCTGGCCGGTTTCCGCGGGGCGCTAACTCGTATCATCGGCAAATACGCCGATGAAACGGGCATTTCCAAGAAGGAAAAAATTGGCCTCACCGGCGAAGATGCGCGCGAAGGCCTGACTAGCGTGCTCTCGGTCAAGGTGCCCGACCCGAAGTTCTCGTCGCAGACCAAGGACAAACTCGTCTCGTCCGAAGTGCGGCCCGTAGTCGAGAACGCGGTCGGCGATCATCTGGGCGCTTGGTTCGAAGAGCATCCGAAAGAAGCCAAGATTATCGTCGGCAAGATCGTCGAAGCGGCGATTGCGCGTGAAGCCGCGCGCAAGGCTCGTGACCTGACACGGCGCAAGGGCGCGCTGGACGGTTTGCGTCTGCCGGGCGGCTTGGCCGAATGCCAGGATCGCGACGCCTCGAAGACGGAATTGTTCATCGTCGAAGGCGACTCGGCCGGCGGCTCTGCCAAGCAGGGGCGCAAGCGCGAGTTTCAGGCCGTACTCCCGATCCGAGGTAAGATCCTCAACGTCGAGCGCGCGCGCACCGACAAGATGCTGTCATCAGAGCAGGTGACTAACATCATCGGCGCCTTGGGCACGGGCATCGGGCGGGAGGACTTCAAGCTCGAAAAGCTGCGCTACCACAAGGTCATCATCATGACCGACGCCGACGTCGACGGCGCGCACATCCGCACGCTGCTGCTGACGTTCTTCTACCGGCAGATGCCGGAGCTGGTCGAGAAGGGCCACGTCTACATCGCCCAGCCGCCGCTGTACAAAGTGCAGCGCGGCAAGGCGCACACGTACCTCAAGGACCAGCGCGCGCTGGAAGATTATCTGATCGACACCGGTATCAACGACGCCGTGCTGGTGACGGGCGATGGCGAGGAGCGCGCTGGCCGCGATCTGCGCGACATTCTCGATCAGGCGCGGCAGATTACCGGCGGCATCAACGGCCTGCACTCGCGCTACAATCGCTCGGTAATCGAGCAGGGCGCCATCGGCGGCATCTTCGATCCGACGATTTTGCAGACGCCCGATTCCGAGCGCGCCAACGGCCTTGCCAAGAGCATCGCCGAACGGCTTGACGGCATCGCCGAGGAGATGGAAACGGGCTGGGAAGGCCGCTACGGCAACGACGGCTACGTGTTCAAGCGCGAAGTGCGCGGTGTGACCGAAGTCCACATCATCGACCGCAATATGCTGGCCTCTCAGGACGCCCGCAAGCTCAACGAGCGCCACGCGCATCTGTTCGAGGTCTACGGCAAGACGGCCAAGCTGAAGCGCAAGGACAAGTCCGATGTCGTTACCGGCCCGCGCTCGCTGCTTGATGCGGTCTATGAGTATGGCCGCAAAGGCATCGAGTTGCAGCGCTACAAGGGCCTGGGCGAAATGAACCCGGAACAGCTATGGGAAACCACGCTCGATCCCGTGGTACGCACGCTGCTGCAGGTCAAGACCGGCGATATTACCGAAGCCGACGAGATCTTCGCCAAGCTGATGGGCGACGTCGTGGAGCCGCGCCGCGAGTTCATCCAGGAGAACGCGCTCAACGTCTCGAACCTCGACGTGTGAGGCGGCTATGACAACAGCCACGAAGCCCGCTTTGTGGCTGATTGCCGGGCCGAATGGCGTTGGCAAGACGACGTATGCTTATCGCCACATCCGAAAAGTTTCGGGGTCCGTAAACTTTAAGACGCGGCTGCCTTGCAGTGGAACGCGACACGGCTAATCTACCCGTCGAACTGGTCGATGCGATCCGCAGCCTTCCGGCTTGCGCCGAATAGATTGCGCCACTGCTACCGTCGGCGCTTTTTCACGCAGCCGTCGCCATTCCAATAGTAGCGCTTGCCGCAGTGGCGGACGTCGCGGTCATAGCCATCATAACGGTAGCGCCACGTTTCGGGGCGGGC
>JBOFCQ010000046.1:0-28373 GCA_051646145.1 Hyphomicrobium sp. | reverse complement strand
ACGTGGAACTCCGGCGCGTCGTTGCGCGGATAGCCCTGGTCCCAGACCCAGCGCATCTCGTCCCACGAATAGCTTTGCCCGCTCGTCACATCGGGCACCAGATCGAGACCGAGAAGGCCCGGCCATGCGGCCGCTTCGGCCTTCAGCTTGGCGAGATCGAAGACGCCGGACGGCTCATGCGCGATGACGGCATTCGGCATGCCCTGTTCGCGGATGCGTGCCGTCAAAGCGCGCGTATCGATGCCACTGATGGCGATGATGCCCCGCGCTTTCAACCACTGGTCGAGATGGCTGCTTGAGCGATAGTTCGAGGGTTCGGTAATCGACGCGCGCAGCACCGCCCCGCGCACGCCCGAGCGGGCGGCGAGGTTGGACGTCTCGCTATCCTCGTCGTTGGCACCGACGTTGCCGATATGGGGAAACGTGAACGTGATGATCTGTCCGGCGTAGGACGGATCGGTCAGAATTTCCTGGTAGCCGGTGATGGCGGTGTTGAAGCACACTTCACCAACCGCGTGCCCCGTTGCGCCGAGCCCGACGCCCGCGATCACCGTTCCATCGGCCAGCACCAGCCGCGCGGTCTGGCGTTCTTCCGTCCATGGCTGAGGTGTTGTCATCTCGATCCCAAATTCAAACCGGACCGTTCCCGCAGCCAACCGCGCAAAGGTGCGCCGTCACGGACTGAAGCGGGAGGGTTGAGCCGGATGGCAAATTGCGCCGGAACCTAGGGGAAGCGTGCGTGCGGGTCAATCGCCGCAACGGACGCGTTTGACGCACACTTGAACGTCAGGCCCAGCGCGCCTAAACCACGCAACACGCAAGCGACAGGAGAATGACATGCGGGCGCAGATCTCGAGCGACCTCAAGGCCGCCATGAAATCAGGCGACAAACAGAAAGTCGCAACGCTGCGTCTGATCAACGCCGCCATCCAGACCGCCGAAATCGAAGCCAAGACGACGATCGACGCCGCGGCCGTGCTGGCGGTCATGACCAAGATGGTCAAGCAGCGGCGCGATTCGATCGCCCAGTACACCAGTGGCGGCCGCGCCGACCTTGCAGCCGTCGAACAGGCCGAAATCGAGATCATTGAGACCTATCTGCCCAAACAGATGGATGAGGCCGCGAGCGCCGCCGCCATTGCCGAAGCCATTGCCGAAGCCGGGGCCACTTCGGCCAAGGACATGGGCAAGGTCATGGCCGTGCTGAAGGCGCGCCATGCCGGGCAGATGGACTTCCAGAAGGCAAGCGCCGCCGTGAAGGCCGCCCTGTCGTAGGCGGAGGCCGGGCCATGCCTCGTTCGCCAGCCGGCGGGACGTCGGCTGGGCGGCGGGCGGCGGCAGGCCTTAGTTAACGCGGCCGAAACATACGGCGTTTACACTGCAAATGTAAGAATTTGCAGGACCGCCCATGCCTTGGATCATCAGACTGACCGGTGCGTTGCTGACACCGTGGGGCCGCATTTCGGCGTTGCCCTATGCGGCCTTGTCGCTGCTCGTCGTGACGGTGCACGTCGCCCTCAAGGTGCGCCTCGCCATCTCGTTCGAGGACCTGCCGGTTTATAACCCCCTCGCCACGGCGCTGATCTGGCTGATCTGGGTCCAGTTCTGCCTGGTCAGCCGACGCCTGCACGATAGCGGCGTCAACGGCTTTATCCTGCTACCGCTCGCCGTCATCGCGGCAGCCGTCTACCTGAACCAGTTCGAAACGGCCAAGCTCTTCGACAGTGACTTTCTCGAAGAGCGTCAACTCGCCGAGCGCGCCGCGTTGTGGGTGAAAGCTGTCGAACTGATCGGCATCGTCCTCATGGGATATGCCGCCATCCGCGCCGGCGAAGAGGGCAGCAACGTCTACGGATTGCCGTTTGGTGCGCCCCGCGCGAGCGCAGCCCTGTCCGCGCGCGGGTCAGCGGACGACGAACCGGCGCCGCGCGCCAAAAGATCGCCGGAAGCCCGCCTGTCGCGCATCACGGCGCCGCCCGTCGACGACAAGCCGGTTGTCCGCAAACAGCCGCCGCAGCCAGGACGGCCGCCGCCACCCCAATCGTTGCGCGGCGCGGGGTTCGGCCGGCGCTGACAGGCGTCTGACCAACCGCTGAAAGTCCGACGCTTAGGCTCGAACGCGAAAAAAGCGCTGCGCACGCCCAACGCAGAGCCGCCACCTTGGCGCGTGGCGCTATCGTGCCCTGCCCGTCAAAGTCGCGCGGGAACCGAGCGCCTGTCGAAATCGCTATAAAACCGCCGATTTGCAGGGGGCACCCTGTGGATTGCGGGCAGAGATCGCCGCCGCGGCACCATCACCGCCAAGGGCGCCGTCGTCAGGCAACGCGAATCACATAACGCTTGCAGTTCAGATACAGTGGGTTGCCCGCAATCGGCTCAAGCAGCGCGCGCCGGTAGCCCCGACAAGGATTTTGCCGAAGGTCATGCGGTTTAACCCACAGATCCTGGATGAAATTCGCGCCCGGCTGCCCGTCAGCCAGGTGGTCGGTCGCAAAGTTGCGCTGAAGAAGGCGGGCCGCGAGTTCCGCGGCCTCTCGCCGTTTAAGGTTGAAAAATCTCCGTCGTTTTTCGTCAACGATGCCAAGGGGTTCTACCATTGCTTCGCATCCGGCGAACATGGCGACATCTTCACTTTCGTCATGAAGACCGAGGGCCTCGAATTCCCGGAAGCCGTCGAACGGCTGGCCGCCGAAGCCGGCGTAACGCTGCCCAAGCCCAAGGATCGCGAACAATCCGCCAAGGACGGCGACCGTCTCGACCGGCTCTACCGGATCTGCGAATTCGCAGCGCGCGGATTTGAAGATGCCCTGAAGAGCGCCGCCGGCCAGGACGCCCGCCGCTACCTCGAAAAGCGCGGCGTTGCGCGCGAAACGATTGCGACGTTCCGCTTGGGGTTTGCGGTCAATGGACGCCAAGCGCTGCGACAGGCGCTCGCCAAGGAAGGCTTCAGCGACGCCGAGATGGCCGCCTCCGGAATGGTGATCTCGGGCGACGACATTCCAGAACCCTACGACCGCTTCCGCAACCGCGTGATGTTTCCGATCCTGG
Organism: Hyphomicrobium sp.; assembly: GCA_051646145.1. GTDB lineage: Bacteria > Pseudomonadota > Alphaproteobacteria > Rhizobiales > Hyphomicrobiaceae > Hyphomicrobium_B. The sequence continues at coordinate 25,325 of JBOFCQ010000046.1, read as the reverse complement.
ATCTCAAGGGTCGCGTCATCGCGTTCGGCGGCCGCGCGCTCGATAAGGATGCACCCGCGAAGTATCTGAATTCGCCGGAGACGCCGCTCTTTCACAAGGGCCACCAGTTGTTCAACGCGGCGCGCGCCCGTCCAATTGCCCACGACAAGGATCGCGTGATCGCGGTTGAGGGCTACATGGACGTGGTGGCGCTGCACGAAGGCGGCTTCCCTGAATCCGTGGCGCCGCTCGGCACCGCGCTGACCGAAGATCAGGTCAAATTGCTCTGGCGCATGACGACCGTGCCGACGCTCTGCTTCGACGGCGACAGCGCCGGCCGTAAAGCCGCATACCGCGCCGTCGATACGGCCTTACCGCATCTCAAGCCCGGTCACAGCCTGGTCTTCGCCTTCCTGCCCGACGGGCTCGATCCCGACGACATGATCCGCCAGCAGGGTGCACAAGCCTTTGAGGACACGCTGGCCAAGGCGCGGCCGCTCGTCGATGTGCTGTGGGAGCGCGAGACGTCCGCCGACAGCTTGGCGACGCCTGAACAGCGCGCCGCGCTCGAAGCGCGTCTGCGAACCCTGACCGGCACGATCGCAGATCCGCTGGTGCGCAGCCACTATGAACGCGAAATCCGCGACCGCCTGTTCGCGCTCACGCGCCGCCAGCCGAGCAACGCCGGCCGCAGCGATGGCGCGTCCGCAGGCCGCCGCGGCGACCCATCCGGTGGCCGGCGCATGTACGCCGGCGGTTCGTTTGTCGGCACGGCGGCGACGGCCGCTCCCGACTGGCGTCTGCGCGAACGCCAGCGCCTCACCGGCAAGCCCGGACGGCAGGCTCAGCCTTTCGTCGCACCCGCTGTCATGGCCAGTTCCGAGCTGGTGGCCATGACGAACGCGGTGCCGCCACGCGAAGCATTGATTTTGAAGGCAATTCTTAACCATCCGTGGTTGATTGAGAGTGAAGCAGAGGCATTATCGGAACTCAATTTCTCCTCCGTGCCGCTGGCGGCGCTGCGGGATGAAATCCTAAAGCTTCAGGCTGTGGAGAATTCACTTGACAGGGCAACTCTGCGCACCCAATTGAGCAAAACGGGGGTTTCTAAAGTGGTGGACCTCGTCGCGCGAACGATTACGCACATCAGCGACCGTTTTGCCGAGCCAGAGGCGTCCACCGCCGAAGTCGAAGCCGGTTGGCGACATATCCTAGCGCTGCACGAGCGCCAGGATACGCTTGAGCGTATGCTCAAAGCAGCTGAGGAGGCTTGGTGCCGTGATTGCACGGAAGAGGCGGAGCAACGGTTGCTCGAGATCAAGCGCCAGTGTGCCCAGTTGAGTGCCGTGGATCATTTGCAATCCGGCGAGCACGCGCTGACCGACGCACCGCACCTGCCCGCCGTTCAGGCGAACGATAATACGTAACGCAGCAAGCTGCCGCTCAAACCCGGGGTGGCAAGTGACCTGCAGTCTGACATTGAACGTTATGACCCTGACCGCCCGGCCCTGGCGCCTGCGCGGTCAATTGAGGACGATTGATACCGATGGCACGAGCACCTCAGGCCGCCCAGAAACAAGACGACCAGTCCGCCGCTGCGGCCGACACGCCAGAGCGCGACAGCCCCCTGCTCGACTTATCCGATCAGGCGGTCAAGCGCCTGCTCAAGTCGGCCAAGGCGCGTGGCTACGTGACGCTCGATCAGTTGAATACCGTTCTGCCGTCGGAAGAGGTGTCATCCGACCAGATCGAAGACCTCTACGCCATGCTCTCCGACATGGGCATCAACGTCGTTGAGACGGACGAAGCCGAGGAAGCCGCCGAACCCGCCGAAGAGCCGCTCGACGACGACGAGAGCCGCGCGCTGGTGCCGCAGAATTCGCTCGTCAAGTCCGAGACGAAGGCTGAGCCGACCGAACGTACCGACGATCCGGTGCGCATGTACCTGCGCGAAATGGGCTCCGTCGAACTGCTGTCGCGCGAAGGCGAAATCGCCATCGCCAAGCGTATCGAGGCCGGCCGCGAAGCCATGATCGCCGGGCTTTGCGAAAGCCCGCTGACGTTCCAGGCCATCATCATCTGGCGCGACGAACTGAACGACGGCAAAATTCTGCTGCGCGACATCATCGATCTCGAAGCAACCTACGAAGGCCCCGAAGGCAAAGTGCCGCCGGGCGCAACGGACGGCGGCGACATCGACGTCGCGACGCCGGCCGCGCCCGCTGGCGCGCCGAGCGCCGTCGGCGAAGGCGAGATCAGCGACGACGACGACGAGTTCGAGAACGCCATGTCGCTCGCCGCCATGGAAGCCGAACTGAAGCCGAAGGTGCTTGAGACGTTCGACCAGATCGCCAGCACCTACAAGAAACTGCGCAAGCAGCAGGACAAGAAGCTCGAGCAGCAGGTGGCGGGCGAACAGGGCACGCGCCAGCAGCAGAAGGCGTACGAGAAGCTGCGCGACGAGATCGTCGCCGACGTCAAATCGCTGTCTCTGAACAACAACCGTATCGAGAGCCTCGTCGAACAGCTCTACGCCATCAACAAGCGTCTCATCGGCCTTGAAGGCCGCCTGATGCGCCTCGGCGACAGCTATGGCGTGCCGCGCCAGCAGTTCATCGACGAATACTTCGGCAACGAACTCGATCAGACATGGATCGACCGCGTCTCAGGCAACGGCAAGAAATGGGGCCAGTTCGTCAAGAACGAGCGGCCGCAGATCGAAACCATCCGCGGCGACATTCATACGCTCGCAACGGAAACGGGTCTCGAAATCCCCGAGTTCCGCCGCATCGTAAAAGCGGTGCAGAAGGGCGAACGCGAAGCGCGGCAAGCGAAGAAGGAAATGGTCGAGGCCAACTTGCGTCTCGTCATCTCGATCGCGAAGAAATACACCAACCGCGGCCTGCAGTTCCTGGATCTCATTCAGGAAGGCAACATCGGCCTGATGAAGGCCGTCGACAAATTCGAATATCGCCGCGGCTATAAGTTCTCGACGTATGCGACGTGGTGGATCCGCCAGGCGATCACGCGTTCGATCGCGGATCAGGCACGCACCATCCGCATCCCCGTGCACATGATCGAGACGATCAACAAGATCGTGCGCACCAGCCGGCAGATGCTGCACGAAATCGGCCGCGAGCCGACGCCGGAAGAACTCGCCGAGAAGCTGGCCATGCCGCTTGAGAAAGTGCGCAAGGTTCTGAAGATCGCCAAGGAACCGATCAGCCTCGAAACGCCGATCGGCGATGAAGAGGATAGCCATCTCGGCGACTTCATCGAAGACCGCAACGCCGTGCTGCCGATCGAAGCCGCCATTCAGTCGAACCTGCGCGAGACGACGACGCGCGTGCTGGCCAGCCTGACGCCGCGCGAAGAGCGCGTGCTGCGCATGCGCTTCGGCATCGGCATGAACACCGACCACACGCTGGAAGAAGTCGGTCAGCAGTTCTCGGTTACGCGCGAACGCATCCGCCAGATCGAGGCCAAAGCGCTGCGCAAGCTGAAGCACCCGTCGCGCTCCAGGAAGCTGCGCAGCTTCCTCGACAACTGAGACGCTGCTCGTGGCAACCGGCGCCAGCGCAACAGCGGACTTGCACATCATCGTGACGCGGGACGGGCTGATCATCGCCCGTCACGGCGATGCCGGTTTTCGCGAGCTGCAAGAGCAGTACGACGGCTACATGACGTCGCTTGGTCCGATGGACGCCGACGGCGTGCTCGACACCTTCGAGAACGAATGGCCGGACGTGCTGGTGACGCATCACGACGCCATTCGCACGTTCATTCGCACCGCCCTGCCGGCAGCAGACGCGCCACGCGAATTGCGGCTGTGAACTCCGTCCGTCCTAGCCGATTTTAAGCCGCGCCCGCGTTGTGCCGGGCGGGTGGATCTGTGCTGAATAGCTGATTGCGCCCGACATTGTGCTCGCGAACTGCGTAACGAGCGGCCCGGTGCATCGCCCACGGATGCCACGTGTTTTCGGATGCGCCCTCAGCACACTGCGACGGCGCCTTCGCGGCTTCGTTTAACCTTCGGCCCACCGATGATTTGTACCAGCTTGACAGCGCGCGCCCCCGCGCCGAAGCTGGCGCCTCATTGCATGCCCATTTGAAATGCCGCCGGCGGTTTCGGCCGAGTTGCGCACGTCACGTCCATTTTTCAATATCGCGCCGAATGTTTCGAGCGCGCGCTGCCGCAACCACCGCATGTCCAACACCGCACGTCGCCACGCCCGCGTCCCTGCCGTAGTGCCCATCACGTTCGGGAGAGTTCCATGGCCACGATCAAAGGCACGAACAAGCGCAATATCCTCAAAGGCACGAACCTCGCCGATACGATTTCCGGATTGGCCGGCAACGATACGCTGTCCGGTCTCGGCGGAAACGACGTCATCAAGGGCGGGCTCGGCGACGACACCATCTTGGGCGGCATTGGCAACGACCAACTGTTCGGCGATGCCGGTAAAGACAAAATCTTCGGCGGCAGCGGCAATGACAAAATCAAGGGAGGCGACGGCGAGGACACGCTGAAAGGCGACAGCGGCATCGATGTGATCGATGGCGGCAAAGGCTCGAACATCATCGATGGCGGCATCGGCAACGATAAGATCATCGGCGGCAGCGGCTTCGACCGCATTCAGGGCGGCAGCGGCAACGACGTTATCAAAGGCGGAGATGGGCTCGGCATACTGCTCGGCGGCGCAGGCAACGACATCATCACGATCGGCCTCAATGGCAGTGGAATTCTGATTGGTGGCGCCGGCAACGACCGGCTGATCGGCGGCAATGGCGCCAACTTTGGCGATACACTGGCCGGCGGCTTGGGCGCCGACATTCTGAACGGCGGCGACGGCGTTTTCGATTTCGCGTTCTACAGCGACAGCGTCACAGGCGTGACCGTCGATCTTTCGCGTACGCTGGCCAACGCCGGCGACGTCGCGGCCGGCGACATCCTCATCGGCATTGAACACCTCGCCGGTTCGAACAAGGCCGACGTTCTCGTCGGCGACAATTCCCGCAATATTCTGGCGGGCAACGCCGGCAACGACGTGCTTGCCGGCCTCGATGGCGATGATTCCATATCAGGAGGTTTGGGCGATGATACGCTCGTCGGCGGCGCCGGCCGAGATTTCCTAGACGGTGACGGGTTCCATCAGTTGTTGAACGTCTCCGACGCTACAACGAGCTCTCTTCAAACAAGCGGCGGACGCGACCTCTTTCGCCTGTCGGATCCATCGCACTCGCCGCAAAACAATCGCGATCTCATTTTTGATTTTGAGCAGGGCCTCGACAGGATCGATCTTTCCAGCATGCCCGGCATGGACAGTTTCTTCGATGGGCTACAGCCGAGGCTGCCAACGCCGTTTGTGCCCCCGCCCAATACCGGGTTCAGCAGCAGCGTCAGCTACTTTTTCGACGGCAACAACACGATTGTGCAGGGCATCCAATCGAGCGGCTTCGGCGGACAGGCGTTCGAGATCCAGATCTCCAACAAGGTCCTGACGCTGACAGCCGCCGATTTCATTTTCTGAACGCGCCGCTTGAGGCAACGAAGTCATGCGGCCCACGGGGCGACGTGTGCTAATGTCGCGCGATCGCAGCTATCGACGCGCGTTCGCGCGGCGTGCCGGCGGTCGTCGCAACCGGGAGTTCACGATGCCGCTGCTGCAATTGATTTACGCCTCGCGTCCGTTCGGATTTGACGACTTGGCGCTGGTCGGCATTCTCGCCTCGGCGCGCCGCAACAATGTGCGCGACGCCATCACCGGGGCGCTCATCTGCCGCGAAGATCTGTTCTTGCAGATGCTCGAAGGACCGGACGTGCAGGTGCGCGATGCCTATGCGCGCATCATCCGCGATGATCGCCACACCACGGTCACCACGCTCTCGGAATTGGCCGCGTCCGATCGGCTGTTTCCCGACTGGGCGATGCGCCACGATCCGGCAGCGAGTTGGATGTGGACGCGCGAGGCCGTGACGGCCGGCGCCATCGCAAACGCAACTGGCGACGAGGCGCGCGATATTTTCTCGCGTTTGGCCGCGACGCCGCCATCGGTACCGCAGACGTGCCCGATGCATCACGGACGCGCCTAGGGGCTTCGGCCGACCAACCAAACGACGGTCACGGCGCGGGCGGAGCGTCGGCCTTGGTCATGAACGGCTTGCCCTTGTCGAGAACATAGGTGCCGATGAGCACCGTGCCATTCGGCCCCATCTTGGCACCGTGAATGGTGCCGGCCGGCAGCAACACGCTTTCACCCGCCACCTTGCGCTGTGGCGGCTGGCCATCGATGAGATAGGTGATCTCGCCTTCCAGCACGTAGCTGATTTCACCGCCCGGATGCGTGTGGCGCGCAACTTCGAAATTCGGCACGAACGCGACGCGCATCACCGTCGTCTCAAGGCTGGTGCCCTCAACGTCGAACTTCTGCAGAATGGTGCGCGTGATGCCCGGAGCCGCCTGCGTCGCGGCTGGCGGCTTCTGTGCCGCGTCGTCCGCCGCAAGCGGCGACGCGCCTGCCGCGATGAACACACACGCCAGCAGCGATGACAGTCTCACAGCGCGTTTCATCATGGTGTCTTTGCCCATGGCGCATGTCTCCATTCGTCGTTATTGCCGGCCCGGCCACGGCTGTCGCATACTCCAAGAAATTTGAACCAAAGTCCAACCGCAGAAAGTATCGGCCATGAAAATTGACCTGACCGGAAAAACCGCTCTTGTGACCGGCTCAACGGGCGGCATCGGGTTCGCCATCGCAACGGGCCTTGCAGCCGCGGGCGCGACCGTCCTCATCAACGGGCGCAAGGCCGACAAGGTTGCAGCGGCGATCGAACGGCTGAAGAAAGCCATGCCCGCCGGCCGCTTCGTTGCAGCGCCGGGCGACGTATCGACCGACGCCGGATGCCGCGCGGTTGCGGATGCGGCGCCTGTCATCGACATTCTCGTCAACAACGCCGCGACGTTCGAACCCAAAGATTTCTTCGACATCCCCGACGCCGACTGGATGCACTATTTCGAGACCAACGTGCTCTCGGGCATTCGCCTGTCGCGGATGCTCATGAAGGGCATGCTGGCGCGCAATTGGGGACGCATCGTTTTCATCTCGTCGGAATCGGCCGTGCAGATGCCAACGGAGTTCCTGCACTACGGCGTGACGAAAACCGCGCAACTCGGCGTCTCGCGCGGACTCGCGGAATTGACCGCCGGCACCGCCGTGACGGTCAACGCGATCCTGCCCGGACCAACACGCTCGGATGGTGTCGAAGGGTTTCTCGAGGCGCTCGGCAAGCAGGCCGGCGTCAGCGCCGACGCAATGGCGAAAAACTTCGTGCAGACACACAGGCCGTCGTCGCTCATCCAGCGCTTCGCCAGTGTCGAGGAAGTCGCGAACATTGTGGTCTACGTCTGCTCAAAAGAAGCCTCGGCCACGAACGGCGCCGCGCTCCGCGTCGATGGCGGCGTCTTGCGCGCGATGGTGTGAGGCCGAGACCGGCGCCGTCATGCGATGGCGATGATCTCAAGCTCGTGCGCGCCGACCGTCACCGTATCGCCAACGCCCTTGCCCATCAGCGCCTGGGCGAGCGGCGACACATAGGAGAGCGTGCCTTTCGACGGATCGGCTTCGTCCTCGCCGACGATGCGGTAGATCTGACGGCGGCCATCGTCGCGCATCAGCGTCACGCGCGCTCCAAATTGCGCGTCGCGCGCGTTTGACGGATCGGCCACCACTTCCGCGGAGGCGCGCCGCGCCGTCCAATAGCGCAAGTCACGCGCGATATGCGAGAGCGCGGCGCGATCGCTGTTCGCCTGCGCCAGCGCATAATCTTCGGCGAAACGCGCGCATGCCGCATCGATGAGCGCCAACCCTTCGGATGTTACGAGATTGCGATGTGGCGAGATCAGCCGGTCCGGCAGATCGCCGGCGGTGTCATCGCCCTCGCCTTCCTTCACAAACGCTCTGCTCATGAGCCGATCGCCTTTTTCTGTTTCGACGCTGTGTCAACGCTTCGGCGACGTGGGCGGACCGGTGCCCTTGTCGCCAATCATGTGTTGCGGCAATGCCCAGATGTGCGAGGGTCTTTTGCTTAGGCAAGGTCCACCATGAACCAATATCAGACCACACTGACCATTGCGACGGCGGGCGTTGGCCTCGTCGATATCACGCGCGACATCGCACGCGCGGTTGAAGACAGCCGGGTCGTCACCGGCATTGCGCACATTTTCTGCCAGCACACGTCGGCGTCCCTGCTCATACAGGAAAATGCCGACCCCGATGTGCAGCGCGACCTCGTGGCTTTTTTCAAGCGTCTGGTCCCAGAGGGTGATCCGCTGTTCGTGCACCAAAGCGAGGGGCCGGACGACATGCCGGCGCACGTCAAAAGCGCGCTGACGCAGACGACGCTCTCGATCCCCATTGTCGCGGCCCGCATGGCGCTCGGTACGTGGCAGGGGCTTTATCTGTTCGAGCACCGCCGTGCCGCGCACGAAAGGCACCTCGTCGCGCACATCATGGGCACACCCTTTCGCGCGACGCGCTGACACAGCCTTTGCAGCGCTGCCATTCGGCTCAGGTATCGAGAGCTTTGGCGACGATGGTCTGTATGTCGGGAACGGTATGGCCGGTCAGATCTTTGTCGATCCACGCCACGATATGGTCTTGCAGCGCCGAGGATGCGGCGGCGCGGAATTCGCCGAGCGCGATCGGCGGCGCCACCACCACGACGCTCTTGAAGGTGCCGTCCGCTGCCTCCGCCGCCAGCATGGCAGCGACGGACGAGACGAAGCGTTGTTCTTCGCGCGCGTGCAGGTCAGGCGCCTCAACCGATGACCGGCGCGCGCCAACCGATTCAAACGTGCGGCCGGGTTTGTCGCGCCCCTGCTCGCTGGATCTGGGATTGTCGTGCTGCATCGAGCGGCGCGCGCTGAGCCGAGGGTCTGCGGCTGTGCCCTCGTTGACGAACAGGGTGGCGCGCGCGCCATCGAGCACAACGACGGCCAAGTCAGTTTTCAATCTCATCGCCAAACTCCATCCGTGTCGATGTCGGTTGAACGTGAAGGTGGGTATGCCGAGCCGCTTCAACATTGCGCTGGATCAATCGGCGGCGCAATTCAAAAGGCGCGCGGCGTGATGCTCACCTTCATCAAGCGGCGGTGAACACGGGCTGAAGGCCCGCTCAGACAAAGCGCATGAACGTCCAGGCGAGCGACGCCCCGACGGCCAGCGCATACGCCACGAGCAGCAAAACGACCCAGCGCCGGTCGCGCCGCGCAGCACGGCGCTCATCGTCGGCTTCCGCCAGCACCCATGACGTCATGACGACACGGCCAAGGACGGCGATGATGAAGGCGTAGGACGCGAGATAGACCTTGTCGATCAGCATCAGGTAATCGACGTCGGGCAGCGTCGCCGAGGCCGTCAATTGCAAGGCGACAAGCGTCAGCAGAGCGGTGATGGCGAGACCGATACGGCCCTCGACCAGCGACGGCCGAACGATAAGTACCATTGCCGACGAGAGGATCAGCAGCAGCACGGGCATGAAGGTCTTGATGGAGACGGTGAGCAGCGGCCGCGATACCGGAATTTCGATCGTGGCGCGCGAATAGGATTCGCTGTCGCCGACGCTCAAATCGCCGAAGTTGGTCGGATAGCGATGCGATTTCACCACCAGCCGCGGCGTCCCGACCTTATAGCCGGGCAACACGACATCGGGATTGATCGTCACGGGCTGCGTGTCGGCGACATAGGTTTGCGCCGCCTCGCCGGCAAGCGTGTCCTCCATCACGATCGGCAGCAGCTGCTGATCGAACGGAAAGCGCTCGAAGCGAAACTTGACGGAGAAGCGGCCCTGATTGCGCAAAATCGCGTAATAACTGCCGTCGGGCATAGCCTTGGGTTCTTCGGCGAGAAGATCGCGCTGGTGATCTGTCGGATTAGCGCGGTTCATGAACTCCATGGACTTCGCCGGATTGGCGTCCTTCGCCTTCCAGCGGAACCAGACATAGAGGTCGATGGCGTAGCTGTGACTGCGGAAATCGAGTTCGTGAATGTCGTTGATATAGGTGCCGATGGTGACGCTGTCGGGCGCGACGGTCGCGGCCTCCGCGGCGGCACGGACAGCCTCCGGCACGGGTTCGGCGGCCGGCTCAGCGATTGCAGCGAGCGGCGCCGACACCAGCAACGCGAGCACCGCGAGGGCGCGCATATGCGACGTCGCTCGCGCGATAGCCTGCACGACTGCCTCCACGACACCGGCCATGGCCTGCTCCTTCAATCGAATGATCCGTAGGGTGACGTCTAATCACCGGCGCGGCGCCGAACTGTCAAGAATGGTTCGCTCAAATGGCAAAGAGCGGGCTGGCATTCCGGCCACCCCGCTCTTGGTTTGTGCGATCGTGAATAGATTTAGTTGCGGCCCTTATCGACCAGCTTGTTCTTAGCGATCCACGGCATCATGGCGCGCAACTTGGCGCCCACTTCTTCGATCTGGTGAGCGTCGTTCATGCGGCGAATGCCCTTGAAGCGCGCCTGGCCAGCCTTGCATTCCTGCATCCACTGGGTCGTGAACTGGCCGGTCTGAATCTCGCGCAAAATACGCTGCATCTCGGCTTTCGTTTCCGGCGTGATGACGCGCGGACCCGACATGTACTCACCCCACTCGGCCGTGTTCGAGATCGAGTAGTTCATGTTGGCGATGCCGCCCTCATAAATGAGATCGACAATGAGCTTCACTTCGTGCAGGCATTCGAAATAGGCCATCTCCGGCGCGTAACCGGCTTCGACGAGCGTTTCGAAACCAGCGCGGATGAGTTCGACGAGACCGCCGCAAAGCACGGCCTGTTCGCCGAAGAGATCCGTTTCGCACTCTTCCTTGAACGTGGTCTGGATGACGCCCGAGCGACCGCCGCCGACGGCAGACGCATACGACAGGAACAGATCATGCGCGTTGCCGCTCTTGTCCTGATGCACCGCGATCAGGCACGGCACGCCGCCGCCCTTTTGATATTCGCCGCGCACGGTATGACCCGGACCCTTCGGCGCCACCATGCCGACGTCGAGATCTTCGCGCGGCTCGATGAGATTGAAGTGGACGTTGAGGCCGTGCGCGAACATCAGCGCCGCGCCCTTCTTCATGTTGGCGTGAAGATGATCGCGGTAGATGTCGGCCTGCAGTTCGTCAGGCGTCAGCATCATGATGACGTCCGCCCACTTGGCGGCTTCCGCGACGTCCATCACCTTGAGCTTTTCCTTTTCGCACTTCTGCGCCGTGGCCGAGCCCTTACGCAGTGCGATGACGACGTCCTTGACGCCGCTGTCGCGCAGGTTCAGCGCATGGGCGTGACCCTGGCTGCCATAGCCGACGACCGCGACCTTCTTGGACTTGATGAGGTTGATGTCGGCATCACGATCATAATAGACGCGCATGGGCGGCCTCTCGGGTTCCCCGGTCGCAAAACGACGTGCGGGCGGATTGTTGAAGATTGGCGCGGGGACGCTTCTTGGCACTCCCCGGCCGGCAAGATGGCCGCAACCTACTCACAACCGCCTGGGCTTTCAACGGGCGGCGTCCATTTGGCGCCACAGAATTGTCGTTGCGGCCTAAACCCTTAAAACCATTAACCGAACCCTAACCCGACCTCTGGCATGATCCGCGCCGTCTCGCGTCTTTGGTCGGAAGGTCTCTGTTGCCATGAAGAAGATCCCTCTGCTGCTTGCCCTGATCCCGGCCCTCGCGCTCGCCGGCTGCGGAAAGAGCGCCCCGAAGAAAGACCCCGCCGCCGATGCCCCGCAGTCGGTTTACATTTCGGCCGCCGACTGCACCGATGCCGGCCTTTTGACCGAAGAGCAGTGCATCAAGCTCATCGACGATGCCGTCATGGCGCACGACAAGAACGCCGTGCGCTATCAGAGCCTCAGAAGCTGCGAGAAGGCCGAGGGCCGCGACCGCTGCGAACGGCTGAGTGAAGACATCTACCGCGCGCGCCTGCAGGCCTTCCTGTTCGCCATGACCACGCCGCCGGTCTCGAAGCCGCTCTATCCCTCAGAAGGCGGCAAAGTCGGTTTCAAGATCGCCAAGAAGGAACCGGTCGACGCCTACGACGACAAGATCAAGGTTTCGCAGGCGGCGATGACCCTCGCGCACGAGAACGCCAAGAACACCAAAGGCGGCAAGGGCGGCGTGAACGTCAAGTTCTAGCCGTCGCCGAATTGGCCGACGAACGCGACGCCCGCGCGCTTAAGCTGACGGCTTAGGTTGTCGATCGGCGCCGCGTCACAGCGTTGACGGCCCGCGCCCGATGGCCGCGATGCCCGTGCGCGCCACCTCGACCAGACCCAGTTCCATCATGATCTGAATGAAGGTCTCGATCTTCGACGGCTTGCCGGTCACTTCGAACACGAAGTGCTCGGTCGAGGTATCGACGACCTTGGCGCGGAAAATCTCGGCGAGGCGCAGCGCTTCGATGCGCTTGTCGCCTTTGCCCGACACTTTGATCAGCGCCAGTTCGCGCTCGATGGCCGAGCCTTCCGACGTCAGATCGCGGACCCGGTGCACGGGCACGAGACGTTCGAGCTGATGCTTGATCTGCTCGATGACAGCTGGCGTGCCGCGCGTGATGATCGTGATGCGCGAGATATGCTTTTCGTGCTCGGTTTCGGTCACCGTCAGCGAGTCGATGTTGTACCCGCGCCCTGAGAACAGCCCGATGACGCGCGCCAGCACGCCCGGCTCGTTGTCGACGATGATCGACAGCGTGCGCGAGACGACGTCTTGCGCCTTCTGGGGGCTTGGATAATGCGACTGTTTCTGCGGTTCAGCCATGATCTCAGACTTTCGGTTGAGCGTCAGATGTAGGTGTGCACGGCGGTGTGGCCGACTTCGTAATCGGCGATCCGCCACGGTTCTTGAAAGGCCGCCGCGCGCCAGGCGACAAAGGCCGGATGGGCATAAAGCGCATCCATGTAGCGCTGCGCCTCGGGCGACACGGCGATCTGATAGCCAGCGAGCCGTACGGCGACCGGCGCATACATGGCGTCGGCAGCCGTAAAGGCGCCGAACAGAAACGGGCCGCCCGCGCCGAAGCGCTGCCGCGTAGCGCACCAGAGCGCGTCGATGCGCGCCACGTTGGCCTTGGCGTCGTCACTCAGCGCCGGCGTTGCGAACACCTTGGCGAGGTTCATCGGGCAAGCCTGCCGAAGCGGCAGAAAACCGCCGTGCATTTCATTTGATATGGCGCGGGCATGAGCGCGCGCGGCGCGATCGGTTGGCCAAATCGCGCGCTCGGGATAGGCCTCCGCCAAATACTCGATGATCGCCAGGCTCTCCCAGACGCGCGTCGTCCCATCGATGAGGACCGGCAATTTTCCAGACGGCGAGACGTCGCCGATTGCAGTCTTGGTCGTCTCCTGGCGCAGCGGAATGGTCGCCTCATCGAACGCGACGCCGAACGCGCGCGCGACAAGCCACGGCCGCATCGACCATGACGAATAGAGCTTGTTGGCGACCACGAGTTTCATGCGGACTTACTTCGCTGCCCCGTCAGGGGCCACGTCTGCGGGGGCATCCGACTTGGGCGCATCTGATTGGGGTGCGTCGGGCGCTTCTCCCCGCTTGCCAGCCTTGGGGAACACGGCTTTGAGAAAAATCGGAAATCCGTGCTTGTCGACGAGGCCTTTCAATTCGGTCGCGTCCGCCTCGTTGAATTTGTATTGCGCGAACGCCTTTGCAAACCGCGACGACATACTGGCAGCGATGATTTGTGGCGACGGCGCGCGCAGCTTTTTGCGCGTTTCTTCCGGAACGCGCGCGTAGATCAGCGCCAGCACCTGACTGTGCATGTAATCCTGCGCCATGCACCCTTCGAGGCCGGCATTGAACGTGCTGGCCAGCATGTGCGTGCGATAGCAGGCATCGAGGAAATTGAGCACCGCCTTGGAGCCCTTCGCGCGATGCAGTTTCGACAACCGCTGCGCCGCCTCCGAGATGTTGGCCTTGCGGTCCCAATCGGTGGTCAGGGCATTTGCCGCCGGCGCGAACGATGTCAGTGCGATGATGCCGCCCAGCACCGCAACAAGCACGGCAACCAGCGCCGACCGAGAAAGCGCACGCATCACTGATGTCAAAGCGCTCAAACCAGCACCTTGCCTTCTTTGCTGATCGCCTTCGAGACGTCTTCGTCGGAGACATCCTCTCCGAGCAGCATTTCGTTGTGCGCTTTGCCCGACGGAATCATCGGGAAGCAGTTGGCGAGCTTGGCGACGCGGCAATCGAAGATCACCGGACCTTTGACGTTGATCATCTCCGTGATCGCGTCATCGAGATCGGCGGGGTGGTCGCAGCGCATACCCGTCCAACCGTAGGCGTCGGCCAGCTTGACGAAATCCGGCAGGCTTTCGGTGTAGCTGTGCGACAGGCGATTGCCGTGCAGCAACTGCTGCCACTGGCGCACCATGCCCATGTACTCGTTGTTGAGAATGAACACCTTGACCGGCAGGTTGTACTGAACCGCCGTCGAGCATTCCTGAATGTTCATGAGGATCGAGGCATCGCCGGCCACGTCGATGACCAGGGCTTTGGGATGCGCAATCTGCGCGCCGATCGCGGCCGGCAGACCGTAGCCCATGGTGCCGAGCCCGCCGGACGTCATCCAGCGGTTCGGTTCCTCGAAGTGCATGAACTGCGCCGCCCACATCTGATGCTGACCAACTTCGGTCGAGATGTAGGTATCGCGGTCCTTGGTCAGCTCCTGCAGCCGCTGCAGCGCGTATTGCGGCATGATCACGTCTTTGGCCGGCTTGTAGGACAGCGATTTGCGCGCCCGCCAGCCGTCGATCTGCTTCCACCACGCCTTGTGCGCCGCCTTGTCGAGCTGCGGTGCCTTGGCTTTCCAGACGCGCAGCATGTCTTCCATGACGTAGGCGCAATCGCCGATGATCGGCAGGTCGACATGGACATTCTTGTTGATCGACGAGGGATCGATATCGATGTGGATCTTGCGCGAATTCGGCGAGAACGCATCGAGGCGGCCGGTGATGCGATCATCAAAGCGCGCGCCGATGTTGATCATCACATCGCAATCGTGCATCGCCATGTTGGCTTCGTAGGTGCCGTGCATGCCGAGCATGCCGAGCCACTGTTTGTCGGACGCGGGATAGGCACCAAGACCCATCAGCGTCGAGGTGATCGGATAGCCGCTGAGTCGCACGAGTTCGCGCAGGAGCTGGCTCGCCTTCGGGCCCGAATTGATGACGCCACCGCCGGTGTAGAAAATCGGCCGTTTCGCCGACGCGATGAGATCGATCGCCTCGCGCACGGGCGGCTGATCCGGCTTCAGCTTCGGCTTATATGTCTTATGCTGAATGTTCGACGGGCCGATGTAGTTGCCGGACGCGAACTGGATGTCCTTTGGAATATCGACGACGACGGGGCCGGGCCGGCCCGTGCGCGCGATGTGGAAAGCTTCATGCAGCACGCGCGCCAGATCGTTGACGTTCTTCACCAGCCAATTGTGCTTGGTGCACGGCCGCGTGATGCCAACGGTATCGCACTCCTGGAACGCATCGTTGCCGATGAGGTGCGTTGGCACCTGGCCGGTGATGCAGACGATCGGAATTGAATCCATGAGCGCATCGGTCAAGCCGGTGACGGCGTTGGTCGCGCCGGGCCCCGACGTCACGAGCACGACACCGACCTTGCCGGTCGAGCGCGCATACCCTTCCGCAGCGTGGACGGCCCCACCCTCCTGGCGCACGAGGATGTGGCGCACCTTTTCCTGCTGGAAGATTTCGTCATAGATCGGCAGCACCGCGCCGCCCGGATAGCCGAAGATCACCTCGACGCCCTGGTCCGCCAGAGCCGTCATCACCATCTCCGCGCCGGTCATGGTCCGCGCCATCGCCTTGCCCTCTCGAAGCCGCCGCGCGCCGCCATCGGCAGCCCACGTCAAAACAAAACACCGATAAGGCCGACGCGCGCGCCGACCCTAAGTCTAAGGCAGCAAAATAAGGATTTTGACCGGTTTGGTCAATGAGAACCTTGAATAAACTTGATAATTTTCGTATCTAAACATTCCATATCTTGCGTTTTTATTGATTTCCAAGAAATCATATATCTTTTTGCCCACGTCTGCTGCCGCTTGATGTAGGACCGCGTCTCGGCCTTGCCGGCTGCGATGGCGTCGCTAAGCGGCAGTTGCCCGCGCACCGCCGCGATCAAAGGCCGAAGCCCGAGCGCCCGCATCGCCGGCAATTCGGCATCGAGCCCGAGCGCCTCTATCGCGCGCGCCTCCTCGAGCGCGCCAGCCGCCATCATGGCGTCGAAGCGCAGGTCGGCACGTTCTGTCAGCCGCTCCCGCGTGTCGCTGATGACGAGCGCCGTACATGCTTCGGGTTGCAGCACCACATCGCCCGGCTCATCCTGCCACGACCGGAGCGGGCGTCCCGTCGAGGCCAGAACTTCAAGCGCGCGCACGATGCGCTGGCTGTCATTGGGATTGAGGCCGGCCGCCGTTGACGGATCGATGGCGCTGAGATGCGCGTGCAGAGCCACGGCACCAAGACGCGCGGCCTCGCCTCGCCAATGCGCGCGAATGTCCGCGTCGATTTCGGGAATGGGTGACAGCCCTTCCGTCAGCGCCTTGAAATAGAGCCCGGTGCCGCCGACGATGATCGGCACGCGGCCTGCGCGCGCGGCGTTGGCCAAGGCGCCACGCGCCTCGCTGACGAAACGCGCCGCGGAATAGCTCTCAGCGGCCGGCACATGGCCATAGAGGACGTGCGGCGCACGCGCTTCGTCGGCGGCACTCGGACGAGCGCTTAGGATGACGAGTTCGCGATAGACCTGCATGCTGTCGGCGTTGATGATGAGCCCGTCGAACCGCTCGGCGAGCGCAAGCGCCAGCGCCGACTTGCCGCTCGCGGTTGGTCCGGCGATCAGGATCGGTTTTCGCGCGTGGTCGCATGATGTCGGCCGGGTCATGCCGCCCTCCTAGCGCACGGCGGGCATCGGCGCCAGACGGACGGGCGACGGCGGCCCGCTCAAGGACGACGGCGGCCGAGACCGAGACCGGCCAGCAGGGCGGCGAGTGCGGTGCGCGCCGCCGCGAGGAAGGGCCGCAGCAGTTCGCGTACGCGCGACACAAACGCCAGCGCGCGCGGCCGCCAGACGGTCCACAGCCGCTTGGCATCGAGACGCACGCGGGTCTTGACCATGCGGCCATAGCGCCAAACCCAGGAGGCGCGAATGAGGGCAAACAGGTGATCCTTCCACGGGATGAACCACGAATAGGCGCGATTGAACCAGGCGAGCCGCAGAAGCGCCGGCTTGGTCAGCATGAAAATCCGCGCCACCAGCGCCGTCGATGCGATCTTTGCGCCAACGAACAATCCACCGGCCGCCATCACCTGCCCTTTGGCCAGCAGCCACATCGCGACCAGCTTCAAGGGCAACAGCAGCGTCGTCGGCAGTGCGAACACGACGAGCGCCGCATAGGGTGGCAGCCCCGCGATCCAGCGCTCGAGCACCGCGATCAGCTTGAACCGCGCCAGCCATCCGAGCAGATCCGAAAGCGGCTTCCAGCCCCATTCTTCAAAGAGCACGATGAGCGCGGCGACGATTTGCAGAGCGAACAGGATCGGCTGCCGGATCAGATGCCACGCCGTGCGCAGCACTTCACGCACGCTCCACGCGGCGATGACCAGCACGCGCGTCAGCGCGGCGCGCGACCACCCGCGACGATCATCAGGGCCGCCTGTAGATGGCGGCGGCGCCGGCGGCGGGTTGTGCGGCGGCGGTGTCACGTGGCGAAAGCCCTCGAGGCCTCATGGCAGACTGGCATGCAGACGGGTATTCCGTCAGTCGTTCGGTAATCAGTATACGCGCTCGGCATAGTTGGTGCGACTGTCGCCCGCGTCATGCACCCGTCATCCCGATCCGCGCAACCGGTCTCGAACGGCCGACTAGCGGATTGGCAACCGCTGGGCATCGCCCGGCCGCAACGCGCCCGTCCGCTCCGCTTCTTCGATGGCATGCGCCAGTTCCTCACGCGCCTTTTCGGCCTGCCGCTGCCGCGCCCACAGGCTGGCGTACAATCCGTCGCGCGCAATCAGTTCGCCGTGCGTGCCCTGCTCGACGAGCCGCCCGCGTTCGAGCACCAAGATCTGATCGGCGTGCACGATCGTCGACAGGCGATGTGCGATGACAAGCGTCGTGCGGTCGCGCGAGATGCGATCGAGCGCATCCTGAATTTCTTTCTCCGTGTGGCTGTCGAGCGCGCTCGTCGCCTCGTCGAGAATGAGGATCGGCGGGCTCTTCAGGATCGTGCGCGCGATGGCGACGCGCTGCTTCTCGCCGCCGGAAAGTTTCAAACCGCGCTCGCCGACCATGGTTTCATAACCGTCGGGCAGCGCCTTGATGAACCCGTCGATCTGCGCCAGACGACCCGCTTCTTCGACTTCTTCGCGCGTAGCACCGGGACGGCCATAGTTGATGTTGTAGAAAATCGTATCGTTGAACAGCACGGTATCCTGCGGCACAACGCCGATGGCAGCGCGCAGCGAGCGTTGCGTCACATCGCGGATGTCCTGACCGTCGATCGTCACACGGCCGCCGGTCACATCGTAGAAGCGCAGCAGCAGCCGGCTGATCGTCGATTTACCCGCGCCCGACGGACCGACGATGGCGACCATCTTGCCGGCTGGCACTTCGAACGAGAGATCGCTCAGGATCTCGCGTTCCGGATCGTAGGAAAAGCGCACGTTCTCGAAACGAATGGCGGCGCCGTTGACGGCGAGATCCTTGGAACCGGGGCGATCGGCGACCTCCGGATTCTGTTCGAGCACGTTCATCATCTGCTCGATGTCAGTCAGGCCTTGCTTGATCTCGCGGTAGACCATGCCCATGAAATTCAGCGGCATGAAAAGCTGCAGCATGAGCAGATTGACCATCGCGAAATGGCCAACCGTCTGCTTGCCGGCGACCACGTCGAGCGCCGCCATGACCAGACAGATTGTCAGGGCAATGGTGAAGATCACGGCCTGCCCGGAGTTGAGCACGGCGAGTGACGTGTATGTTTTGATGCTGGCTTTTTCGTAGGACGCCATCGAGCGATCGTAGCGCTGCGCCTCGCGCTCCTCGGCGCCGAAATACTTGACCGTCTCGTAGTTGAGCAAACTGTCAATCGCCTTGGTATTGGCGTCGGTATCGCTCTCGTTCATGGAGCGGCGGATGTTGACGCGCCAATTCGTGGCCTGGATCGTGAAGCCCAGATAGCACACGATCATCAAGGTGATGGTGACGATGTAGCGCCAGTCGAATTCGATGGCGCACACGACGATGATCATGAAAAATTCGACGATCGTCGGGATGAGCGTCATCAGCGCCATGCGCGTGATGTTCTCGATGCCGTTGCGGCCGCGTTCCAGAACACGCGTCAGGCCGCCGGTCTTGCGCTCCAGGTGAAAGCGCAAAGACAAGCGATGCATGTGCTCGAATGTGTTCAGCGCCAGCTTGCGCACGGCATGCATGGCGACGCGCGCGAACATGCCTTCACGCATCTGCACCAGCAGCGACATGACGATGCGGGCCGCGCCGTAGACGATGCTCGCCATGACGGGCGCGCCGATGAGCCAGGGCAGCGCCTCGCCCGCCGTCACCTTGCCGCCGGATGCAGCAACGAGCGCATCGGTTGCCCACTTCAAGGTGTAGGGCACCATGACGGTGACCACCTTGGCGATCAGAATGAGGACCAGTGACCAGGCGACGGTCGCGCGCAGATCCGGACGATCATGCGGCCAGATGTAAGGCCAGAGACTGGCGACAACCCGTTTTTGATTTTCGGGCAATGCGAAGCGCGCTGCGAGTCCGCCGGGAACCGCGGCACGCGGATCTGGGACCGTGCGCTGCATGGCGCCGTCTTAGAACGACGGTCAGGTCTTGTCCATCGACGGGTAGCGCTGTGGATCTCAGCGGCGGCGCGGCAGTCGGAAGCGCTGGCACGGATAGATGAGATCCGGATCGCGGATCACCTGGCGGTTCGCGCGATAGATGCGGTGATACTGCTGGCCGCGCTTGTAGTGACGCGCGGAGATACCCCACAGCGTGTCGCCACGGCCAACCGTGTAACGCCCGGGCACGGCAATGCGCCGGCCGGCATGGCGACAGCCGGATGCAGCGGGCCGCTGACGCTGGATCCAGCGGCGAACGACAGGCCCGCGATCGATGCGCACGGCATCCGGCTCATAGTCGACAACCTCAGCAGACATGCTGCTCGACGCGCCGCTGTCGCGCGCGGCTCTTCCGCCCGGCGGCGTCAGTTCGGGTCGGCCCGGTGTTGGCCGCGCCTCGGGACGTGCAATGGCCGAGGGCCGTGCGATGGGTTCGGACGTCAGCGTGATCGTGCGCCGGCGATGCCGCGCGGCATCGGTGTCCGCCTGAGCTTTCGCCGCTTCTGCCTGTCGGCGCTGCGCGTCCGCCCGGCGGGCCGCTTCCTGTTCCTTTTGCGCGCGCGCCGCATCCGCCCTGCGGGCTTCGGCCTGACGTGCCGCGTCGGCGGCTGCACGCAATTTTGCGGCGTCTGCGTCGGCGGGATCGGCAGCCGGCGGCGGCGATGCAGCCGGTTCGCTCGACACGGATGCCGGCGGTTTCGCGGGCGTAGAGGGCTTTGGCGCTTCCGCCGTCGGCGCCGGTTTCTGGGTTTTTGCCGCGGCGGCCTTGCGGGCATCTTCGGCGGCCTTGGCGGCAGCGGCGCGCGCTTTTTCAGCGGCGGCTTTCTCAGCCGTTGCCTTCAGTTGCGCATCTGCCGCGGCTTGTGCTTTGGCATCGGCCTCTGCCTTGCGGGCCGCATCGGCGCGCATGCGCGCTTCGGCGGCCTCGGCGTCGGCAGCCGCTTTAGCCGCGGCGGCCTTTGTGGCAGCGTCGATTTCGGCGGCAGCCTTGCCGTCGCTGCTCGGCAGCGAGAGCTCCTTGACGATGACGTTCTGATAATCGCGGTTGGCGCGCGCCAGCCAATCCTGAATGCGCGTCATGACGCCGAGATCGTCGTCGCTGCCGCTGGAGGGCGCGGCAGTTTGATCGGGCACTGATGCTGCGGGTGACGCGGCGGCGGACGGCGCGGGTGTTGCAGGCGCGGCGGCCGGTTGCGTTGGTGCGCCGGATGGCGCATTGGCGGGCGCACTGGCGGGCGCACTGGCGGATGGGGGTGGCTCGCGCTTCACGGGCGGCACAACCGGGGCATCGGCTGCGCCCGCCGCCATCGCCGGTCCAGCGAACAGTCCAACCCGGATGACTGTCAAACGCAGGCGATCCCGAACGGCCGCAAACGCTGGTCCATCGACGGTGACCGCGATTGAAAGCGCAGCGGATAGCGGGTGCGACGCACGGTCCGGCGCGTCATGGGCGCGAGCGTCCGCGTCGGCTAAAAACGGCGAACACGTGAACGCGCCGGCAAACACGACAGCGGCGGCAACGAGCGCCCGCGCGCTCCGCCCTGTCCGGCGGCCGTCCTGGCGCCCTTCCCGGCACACATGCGGGTGGTCCAGCGAGCGCGCAGTCTGGCGGCCAGCGCCAAGCGGCGCGCCCGGACCTATTGCCAGATGCTCTGGACAGTTCTCCGGATTTTCTGAGCCAATATCGGAGACTTCGGCTTTTTTCATCAGACCGCCTCGCAACCCTGATGCACCTAAGCACAGGTTATCCTCGCACGCCAAGGCCGGCCACGGCCAACCACGGCCTAAGTCATTGCCGCTACAGCACTTGCATTGCCATAGTGTGGCTCTACACCCACATCTAGGATGGGTTATCCCCGGCAGGCCAAAGCGTGTCATGCTGGGGTGTCAGAACATCGCCCCGCGCCAATATTTGGGCGCAGGGCCCGTCCGAGCGTTCACCAAGGAAATCCATGTCCAAGAAGCCACTCGACCGACCTGCACCCACCAGCCCCCGCAATACCGCTCTTGCCACGCGTCCCCGCCTCGAAAGCGTGTGCGTCTATTGCGGCTCGGGCAAAGGCGTCAATCCGGCCTACGCAATCGCCGCGCGTAAACTCGGCAAGGCGCTCGCCGATAACGGCATCCGCCTCGTCTACGGCGGCGGCAGTCTCGGCCTGATGGGCGAAGTGGCGAAGTCGGCGCTTGGCGCGGGCGGCCACGTCACCGGCATTATCCCCGAGTTTCTCGGCTCGAAGGAAAAGATGTTGAAAGACGTCGACGAGTTGATCGTCGTCGAGGATATGCACGTGCGCAAGCGGCTGATGTTTGAGCGCTCCGATGCGTTCGTCGCGCTGCCGGGCGGCATCGGCACGCTCGAGGAACTCGTCGAGCAGCTCACGTGGTCGCAGCTTGGACGCCACACCAAGCCCATCGTTGTTGCCAACATCGACGGATTCTGGACGCCGTTTCTCGATTTGCTGACCCACATGAAGGGAGAGACATTCATCCGCACCGGCCTCGACGTGCATTTCGTCGTCGTCGACGCCGCTGAAAAGATCGTGCCGGCCATAGTGGCCGCAACGCAATACGGGACGCTGGAAAGCGACCTCGCGGTTGTGGCGAAGTTTTGAGCATAAGGCCTCGGCGCCACACCTGCGTCGCAATGGCCGGTTTGATGTTTGCTTCATTCGATTCAAAGTGCTGCGTCTTTGCCAAGCGCCCTGGAACAGGTGCGTGACCCGCATCACTTTCGACGCACGAGGTACACGGTTTTGATGACGCTCCGTCTGCTCCTGACGACCTTGGCCCGACCGTCGCGCGCGCAGGCCGCGATGATGCTGAGCGCGGTGTTCGCGGCAACGTTCGGGATGCTCGCCAGCCGTGCGCTTGTTTCGCCGGCAAGCGCGCAAGACAAGGGCGCGCGCTACGAGAGCTACGAAAAGCTGCCGCCGCTTGAGGATGCCGACGGCGCGTCGCCTGAGGCGGCTGGCGATCCGATGGAAGGCGACAGTTCTTCCACGCCTGCGCCGTCTGCGGGTCCAGGGCACAAGTCTGCGCCGTCGCCCGTGCGCCCGCGCACGGCGTCACCCCGCCGCGAGCCCGTGGACGCACCGCCCACCGATGAAAGCGCGGAGCGGGCGAATGACGATCCGGCCTCTGCGGAGCCGGCTGAACCGCGATCGCGCAACAGTACACGTACAATTGACGACGACCGCGCCAACCGGACACGGCAAATTCCGCGCGGACCGCGCACCATCGAGCCCGGTGAGCGTATCGGCGAACGCCTGGAGCGCAGCCCTGCCGAACGCGAGGGCGACAGGTGGGACGATGCCCCGCGCCGCCCGCGCCCCGCAATCGAGCGCGCAGCGAACAGCGGCGATGCAGCACCGGCCGGCGAAGATGACGTTGCCGATGTTTCGTATTTCTACGATGCGCTCGATGAGGGCGGGCAATGGATCGACCACCCGCGATATGGCGAAGTCTGGCAGCCCTATGTCGACGAAAGCTGGCGGCCCTACACCATCGGCCGCTGGGCGTATTCGGACGACTACGGCTGGACGTGGCTGTCTGACGAAGCGTTCGGCTGGGCCGTCTATCACTATGGCCGCTGGACGGTTGATCGCGACGACGGCTGGATCTGGATTCCGGGTACCGAATGGGGACCGGCGTGGGTCGTCTGGCGGCAGAGCGATGACGCTATCGGCTGGGCGCCGCTGCCACCGCAGTCGCGCTTCGATGGCACGCGCTGGCGCGCCGATGCCGCGCTCTTTGAAACCGAAGGCTATGAGCAGATGTGGGTGTTCGTGCGCCCGCGCTATTTCGCGCGCCCCGAAATGCGCCGCTACATTCGCCCGCGCTCGTGGACGCCCGAACTCGTCCAGCGCACATTCCCGCGCATGGGTCTCGAGCGCGAAAACCGCCGCAACGTCAATCGCGGCTTGACGCTTGAGGACTATGAACGGCTGTCGGACTCAACCATCCCGCGCTTGAAGATCCGCCCGATCGATGATCCCGCCGCACGTCGGCGCGGACGCTTCGATGGCGTCACCGAACGCGCGCGCGGCGAGATCCGCCTCTACCGGCCCGATCGCAAGCGGACCGAGGAGGCCGTGAAGCGCGCCGAACGCAAAGCCAAATCCGGCGACAGCGCCACCGCGGCCGATCGCGCACGTCCCCTCAAGAAATCGGCCGCCATTCCGGCTGGCACCTATGCGGGTGGCAAGAAGCGCGCGGATGCGCCGGCACCTGACGACGGTGTATCGGGCGCGAAGCGTGCGCCGTCCGCCGATCAGAGCCAAGGCCGCGACAAGACGAAAGAGGCGCCGTCCACAAATGCCGACGCCCCAAGGTCCAAGCCGCCGCGCGCCGCCGATCAAAGCACCGGCCCGTCCGGCGCAAGCAGCGACAGTGCGCCGCCGCTGACAGGGTCGCCACCCAACAGCGGCTCCGGTCCGAAGGTCATTGCACGGCCGACGACAAAATCGTCGCCGCCGATTGCGATGCCAACGACCACCGATCCAGCGGCGTCCTCGACGAGCGAGACGTCGCTGCCGCCAGTGAACGCACCGGTGAACGCGCCGGCAAACACCAACGCAAATCCGAACGAGAAAGCGGAGCGCTCGTCCGATAGCCGTGATCGGGAGCGCGCCGAAACATCAGACCAGCCGCGCGGCGACAAACCTCGTTTCCGCGCGGACACTGAGCGCCGCGCTGGCGAACCGCGCACGGCCGGCACGGGCTCGATAGATCGCGCCGCGCGCACGAACAGCAGCGGCGCACGCGCAACGGACAGCGCAGGCGCATCCGCCGATGGCGCAACGAGCGGCGACGGACCCGCCAAACCCGCCGGCAAACGCCGCTGGGATGGATCTGGCCCGTCTGGCGCACCGAGCACGGCGCCGCCCGACGGCGACGCAGCGAGCGAATAGCCGCGCATTGCAAAACCGCGACCGCGATGGCTTGCGGCAGCGTCGGCGCGCGAAGCGGCAGCGCGAGTGTCCGCCCGGCCGCACAGGCGCAGGACCGCGCACGGACCCTGCCCAGCCCGATGCCCCACTTGATGCGGTGCTGAACGTCAGGCGTGAATTCCACGTCGCGTTTGCGCGGTCGGCATGCCACCCGGTTGCCAGACGCACCCGATCCGCTTATCAGCGGCTATGACCAAAAGCCCGCCCATCACCCAGCCCAAGGCCCGCGTCGCGACTGAGGATATCAGCGGCCTCATCGAGCGCATGCGTGCCGGCGAGCGGCGCGCGATTGCAGGTGTGATCACCGAACTTGAACGTCTGTCGGCGGCGGCGCCCGATATTTTGCGTGCGCTCCAGCCGCACCTCGGCCACGCGCTGGTCGTCGGCTTTACGGGGCCGCCCGGCGCCGGCAAGTCGACGCTGGTCAACGCCACCATCGCCCATCTGCGCGCCCAGG
>JBOFCQ010000045.1:0-17699 GCA_051646145.1 Hyphomicrobium sp. | reverse complement strand
TGAGAAAACCTGAATGTCGTGATCGAGCGTATAGGGCGTTGCCGCGCCGTCGAGGCTGCATTGTCCGTCCGCCGCGGTGATGGCGCACGGCACCTGGAAGCCCGATGACTGCCAGCTCTCGTTGTGCCCGTCGAGGGCGACCGTCAACTGGCTCGCGCCCTGCTTGAAAATCGTTTGCGCGCCGCCGCCGCCGATCTCGGTGATGGCGTCTTCATGCGTTGCGTTGGCGCGCACCTGCGTTGCAAAGCGCAGATCGTCATAGTTGTCGGTGATTTCCTGAAAGCGGTTGTAATAGGCGATCGGTCGGATCGACACGGCGGGGCCGAGCCGGATCGCGCCGGACGACTGGATACTGAGATTGTCGAAATCTTCGACGCGTTCAAAGCGCGTGCGCTGGGCAAACGGACTTTCGTCGCGGCTGCGCGTGCCTGTCGGCTTACCGTACTCGCCGGTGCGCCAGTTGACGCTCATGCCGAAGCTGGCGATGGCGGACGGTGTCCAGGCGAGGTTGCCATAGAGCGCCTGATCCTTGCGGTCGCTGTTGATGCGCGCGCCGTCGCCTTGCAGCGGCGTGGTGGTGAAATCATCCGACAAATCGAACGCATTCTGGTTCAACGCCGATGCCGACATGAAGACGCGCACCGTCTTCGTGCCGTAACTGGCGGTGACGCGCTCCTCGGTGCCGCGCTCGGGGCTATATTGAACTTGCCCCGACCCATGTAGACCCGCCGCCGCGCTCTTGGTGACGATGTCGATTACGGCCGCGTTGCCGCCCGGACCGTAGAGAACCGAGCTGCCGCCCTTGGTGATCTTGATCTTGGCGATGTTCTCGACCGGAATGGAGCGCGGATCGAACTGGCCATCGAAGGTCGAGTTGAGCGGCACGCCGTCGAGCAGCAGTTGAATGTTGCGGGTGCGCAGGCCTCGAATGTCGATGCGCGGAACACCGTCGGCGGCGTTGCGGACGTAGACGCCGGGCACAAGGTCTATCGCCTCGTCGAGCGTGCTGGCGCCGCGCTGCGCGATCTCCTTTGCCGTGATCTCGGACACGCTCGCGACCTGTTCGACGATGCGGCGCGATGCAGTTTGACCCGTACCGGCCGCGGTGTTCGCCGTGCCGGTGGCGGCTGCCTCCAAGTCTGCCGCGGTTGCAGCACCGGTCGCGTCCGCAGAGGCGGTGCCGCCGGCGGGCTCAGTTCCAGCCGGTGGGCTATCGGACTTTGCCTTGGCTGATTTTGCCGACTTTTGCGCGGATGACGGCTTTGGAGATGTTGCCTCGACAGGCGCGCGTTTGGCCGTCTTCTTTCGCGCTGGCTTCGGCGCCTGCGTCTTCTCGGTCTCGACGACCACAGTCGGCAATTCATAGGCCGGCGCTTCGTCGCTGTCGCTATCCGCGCCTGTTTCCGCTGTGGCGCTGGCATCGGCGGCGGGCTCTGCGGCCGTCGCACCGGCATAGGAAATGCCATCGAACGGTGCGCGGCCTTGTCGGCCTTCGAGAACGAGCGCTGCAAGCTGTTCGAGCGGTACGTTGACTGAGAGCTGACCGCCGAGCGCTTTGACGTCGTCCGAACCGATGCCGTCATACGAGAGTGCGGCGCGAAGCGATGCGCCCTCCGGTCCGTGGTAGGTGACGCCGCCCTCGACCTTCATGCGCAGGTCGTCCGATCTCGACAGGAATTCGCCGGCTACGCGCTGGCCGCTGGCTTCGAAATCCCACATGCCCGTCAAAGCGGCGTGCGGCTCAAGACTGCCGCCGTCGCCGAGTGGAATGGCGTAGGCCACTTCAGGACCGAACGTCAGGCGGCCAAGCTTGGCGCTCTGCTCCGCAACGGTGAGACCAAGCGTGTCGACGTAGGCTGATTGCGTTTCTTCGATATAGATCAGTCCGGCGCTCGGCGTGATGCGCAACGCGCCGATGTTCCACGAGCCGGTGAGCGTGGCGCGTGCCAGAAAGCGATCGGTCTCGAAGTGATCGGTGTAGGTTGCGAATGGCTTGATCGTATTGTCGGACTGTCCATAGGCGGCGCGCGCGTCGAGATAGAGATGCTCGGAAAGCTGCATGGCGATGTAGGGACCGGCCATCCAGCCATTGCCGTTGATATCGGTGGCGAGGTCGTCGGAGTGATCGGTCATAAAGTCGGTCTGCAGCAGCGCGCCGACGATCAGGCCCGGAGCGATTGTCACATCGGCGCCAAGTGTTGCGACGGCCAGATCGCCGGACCGTCCAAGCGTGTCGTCGCGGTCGCGCCAGCGCTGGTAGTTGGCTTCGATCCAGATGTCGAACGGCGGCGGCGTGGCGGCGGGCGAGGCTGCGGCGCTGCGCGTGCCGTCCTCCTCGCGTTCGGCATCGCCTGTATTACTGCCGCCGAGGCGCATGGCGCTGTCGCCATTTGCGGTGTTGCCCAAGTTGGTGTCAGAGCCGCTGGCGTCCGGCTTCGCGCGCGCACCCAGAATTTGGCTGAGACTTGTCTTGACCGAGACAGAGCCGTTGCCATCGTCGCCATCGCCGGTCACGTCAACCGGCGCGGCGCTGGCCGGGGCGCGGCCGTGCTGGCGAAAACGGCGGATCGCTTTCAGGCTATCGGGCTCATTGGCGGCCAAGAGATCGACGCGCCGGGCGATAAACCGGCCGATGGCGCGAGATGTTTTATCAGCCGTCATGCAACTGCGCGCATTGGCTGACGTGGTGAGCGCGGCGCCGCCCTTGATGCCGGTGAGCGTGGCATTGGCGATGCGGCACGCGCCGTTGATGTCGCCGAGCGTCGTGACGTGCGTTGCGGTGCAGGTCGTCGTGGCGGATGGCGCGAGCACGCCCGGCAGTTTCGATGGCGCGCAGCCGCTTATGACAGCGCCCGGCACCGACAGCGTGACGCCGTCTATAGCGATGCCGGACGTGTTGCGGGCAACGAATGTGTAGGTGATCGTCTGTCCGACATCGCTGAATGTCTCAGGCGTGGCGGACGCGGTGAGCGCCAGGCCGCCGCCGATGACAGCCGGAACGCTGGCCGCCGCCGCGACCGTCGCCGTTGATCCATCCGGCCGTGTCGCCGTCAGCACGGCGGTGTTGTCGTAGCGCCCGGCCTTGAGATCCGCCGCCGTTGCGTTGCGGGTGGCCGTGCAGGTGGCAACGCTGCCGGCGAGCAACGTCGTCGCATCGCAGCCAACGAGCGTCGTGCCGGGGTCGCTGATCGAGACGTTGGACAACGTATCGGCGCCCGTGTTCGCGATTTTCAGTGTAAAGCCGATTGGCTGGCCGATGGCGCCGAATGACTTGGTGTTGGCCGTCTTCGTGAACGTCAGGCCGGCCACCTGCTTGGTGTTGGTGACGGTGCATGTCGTCTTGTCGCCGGCGGCGAGCGCGACGGTGCTGCCGGACGCAGACCCCGTGCCGCTGGTCTTCACGCACGCAACGCCGGTCAGCGCCCAACCTGTCGGCGCCGTCTCGGTGACGGAGTAGCTGCCGGGTGCAAGCGTGATATCGGCGCTGCCGGAGCCGTTCGGTGTACCTGACGTCGTGATTGGAACCGTCGTCGCGCCACCTGGTCCGGTGACGGTGATGGCAAACGCGCCGCCCCCGCCGATCGATGTCTTGATGATCTTCAGCGTGCCGCTCGTCGGCTTCGGCGTGCAACTGGCGGTATAGCCAGCAACCGCAAAGCCGCTGGCCTGCCGGTCGATCTCGATGGCGTGTGTGACCGTGCCGCCGGTCGGCGTCGCGTTGAAGGTGAGCGTCTGCGATCCGCCGATGGGAACGCTGAAGGTCGTCGGCCCAACGTCGATGACGCCTGTGCTCGGGGAATTCTGAGTCACGGCGCCGACTGTGCCGATGTTGGGCACGGAGATCTTATATTCGATCGTTGCGCCGCTCGCTGGCACGCCCGTGTAGGTGATTTGGTTGTTCGGCGTGGCGGGCACGCCGGCTGGTGCGGCCGCCTGCACGACCGGTTCGATGGCGGCGGTCAGACAGGCGCGGTTGCCGGGCTTGCACAGTTTGAGGCTGACGGGCTGGCCGTTGCAGGCGATCGACGCCGCGTTTGAATTGTTGCCGCCGCCGCCCGTCCCGGTGCCTTGCGCCTGTGCCACTGCACCCGCGAGTGTCAGACCGCACGCGAGAACTGCGAGCCATGTGACGGCAAGCGATGCCGCGCGCGCACAGCGTTCGGCCTGCCGCACACTGCGGCCACCCAACGCCGTCGCCACTCTGCACCCCTTCATCCGTTCCCCCGGATGCACGCCCTGGTTTCGTGCGTCTTCGGCTGATCCCTACAGAATGAAATCAGCCTTCGACAGCGCAATCAAACCTTTCAGCTCGATCTGGAAATCGGCGACCTTATCGCCGTTGGTATCGCCCTCGATGATTGTCTTGTCGCTGGCCGTGCCGGCGAGGTTGATCGTCTGCCAATGCAACTGGCCCTTGACGCCCGTGAAGGCCGCGCCATTCGCCGTGAGGAAGGTGAAAGCCTGATTGCCAGCGACACCTGCGCGCGCATCGAGACCGCTCAAATCGATGTCGTCGACGAGATGCCTAAAGTCGGTGATGACATCGCGCGTTGCGGCTGTCTTGCCGAGTTCGCCGATCAGATTGAAATCGAAAACATCGCGATCGGCATCGCCCGTCATGACGTCACGGCCGGTGCCACCGGTAAGGATGTCGGCCGCCGCGCCGCCGATGAGACGGTCATTGCCGCCAAGGCCGCTCAGAATGTCGATGTCGGTGCCGCCGATCAGCGTGTTAGCGCCGTTATTGCCGGTTTGCGTTTCAGGGGAAACGTTGCTGAGACTGAGAAGATACGTGGCCGTCGTCGCATCAACGCCCGCGCCGACGCCGGCATCATCAACGGTAACGGTGATGGCATAGCTCGCCTTCGTCTCGAAATCGAGGACGGTGCCGGCTTTCAAGAACAATTCCGTGCCCGAGATTTCGAAGAACGCGGCGTCCGCGCCGGCAACAGCGAGCGTGTTGCTGCCGAGCGCGTCATCGGTGATGGCGATGTCGCCAACTTTGATGCGCGCGGCGGTGGACGTATTTTCGGCGATGGTGGCCGTCGTGCCGGTCAGCGCAACGGCCGTCGGCGCTTCATTGACGTCGGAGACAATCACGGTCACGGCCTGATCTGTCGAGGCCGCGAGCCCGCCGCCGTTATCAAGAACCCGAACGGTCAGCACATAGTGATTGAGCGTGGCGCCGGTCCCGGACCCCGCTTCGAAATTCGGCGCAGCGAGGAAAGTCAGCGCGCCGGTCGTGGCATTGATGGCGAATTTGGCGCTGTCGTCGGAGACGTTTGCGACGATGGAATACGTCAGCCCCGCGCCCTCGGTATCGCCTTCCGGATCGAACGCCGTGACGTCGAGCACGGTGCCGGTGGCATTCTCCGCGACATTGGCCGTGCTGCTGTTTGTGAACGTCGGCGGCGCGTTGACAGGGCTCGTCGCCGAATTCTTTGGCGCCGGTGCAGCGGCGACGAAATCAGCGTTGTTGTTGTTCGTGTCCCAGCCATTGGCCGCAGTGCGCTGTATGCTCGTCGAGTTGGACGGTGCCGTTGCGACGCCCGCACCTTCGAATGACGCTGCCGAGGTGCCAAAGCCGACAAAATCCAAGATTGCGCCGCCGCTCGAGGGAGCGGGATTGTTCGCAAGCTGGGTCGTGTCGCTGGTCAAGGCAACGCGGCCGTTGTTGGCGCCCATGTTGACGAGCGTGCCGGACACGAGATCCGGTGTTGGCAGAGCGACGCCCGTGCCGCCGGCGGCTGAAACCTGGATCAGGAAATATCCGAACGCGGCGACCGAACCGCTGAGCGCGATGACGGTGAAGGGGTTGTTCATGCCGCCAACGCCGCCGCCGCCATTGGAGACCTGCAAGGCGTAGCCGGTCATGTCGATGGACGCGTTGCTGGTATTGTGAATGACGACATAGTCGGCGTTCGGTAGTCCGGCAGTCGATCCACCGCCGCCATAGATTTCATCAATCACCAAACCCGGCATCACTCGTCCTCCCACGCTTACATCAGGTACGTTTTTTGTTTTGGCGTCGCGACACCCCCCTCGCTGTCTTCCAGTGCGGGGCTGCATGCGCGATGTTCCTGAAAAGTGATAGCGTTCCGCGTCGGTCTGCGCATCCCTTTTTCACCGGGGCGGCGCGCGGAGGTGATGTTCTAAAGTGCTAATCAGCGCCGATTGACGCCTGAGTTGCTGACTTTTCCGCGCGATGTGAAGCGTGTCCGGGCGAGCCGCGCCGGAGGCATCGGGCTCGGGCCGCACCGCTTTCTCTATGTTTAGCGATGCATCGCGCTGGGGCATTTGCGTCAGCCGCCGCCAGGGCGTGCGTGGGCTGCCCCGTCGCCGCGATTGCGGTGCCTCGTGATCCAGCAAGGTCAAGTCCGCGAACAATATTTTTGTGTCGCACGACGGAATGAGCTGCCTGCTGCGTTTACCGACTTGAGACACGCGGTGCTGCCGTTCGTATGCGAGACAGCGCCGCGAGGGAGCAGTCATCGCCGGCACGGGGTTTTGATCGGCCGGCAACGGTATATGTCATTGTCAACGTTTGCTGTTTTGGACTTGGGGAGCATTTCATGGCGCGACGGGCATGGGTCTTGATGGTGGCGCTCGCCACCTTCGGCGCGGCGGCCGCGACGGCCTATTGGGTGAAGCCAGCACTTCTCGAAGACGCCAAACAGATTGTTGGGTTGGCACCGAAAGCGACCGGCGCGGCCGCTGCGAAACCGGCGACTGGCAGTGACGGTCAAGGCCACGGCGCGGGGGAGCGTCGCCGTGGACAGACCGGCGGCGCCAATACCGGCGGGGCGGCAGGCGGCATCCGTCAGGTGCCGGTTGAGGTATCGCCCGTCCGGCAGACCGACACGGCGAGTGAGATCCGCGCCGTCGGCTCGCTGCTGTCCGACGAAGCCGTCGTTCTCGCGCCCGAACTCTCGGGCCGGATCTCCGAAATCCTGTTCAAAGAAGGCCAGCCCGTGAAAGCGGGCGACGTTCTGGCCAAGCTCGACGACGCGCTGGCCAAGGCGGAAGTCGCCGACGCCCAGGCGCGGCTCACGTTTGCCTCCGCCAACAACGACCGCGCGCGCGCCCTCTCGCGCACCGGTAACGTCACCGGCCGCGCCCGCGATGAATCAGTCGCCAACTTTGAAACGGCCCAGGCGGCGCTTGAATTGGCGCAGACGCGGCTATCGAAGCTCGTGCTGCGCGCACCGTTCGACGGGGTTGCCGGCGTGCGCAACGTCTCTGCCGGCGCGTTCGTCAATGCGGGCACCGCCATCGTCAACATCGAGAAGATCGACACGTTGAAAGTCGAATTCAAAGTGCCGGAGATCCATCTCAAGGATGTGAAGGTCGGCAATGCCATCGAGGTCAACGTCGATGCCGTGCCGGGACAAACGTTTGCGGGTGAAATTTATGCCATCAATCCGCTGCTTGATGTCAACGGCCGCGCGTTGCAGGTGCGCGCCAAACTCGTCAACAAGGACATGGTGCTGAGGCCCGGCCTTTTCGCCCGTGTCGCCATCAAAGGCGAGACGCGTCGCGGTGTCATCGTCGTGCCGGAAGCAGCGATCGTGCCGCGCGGCGGCGATACCTACGTGTTTCGCGTCGCCGACGGCAAGGCGCAGGAAACGCGCGTCAAGATTGGTGAGCGCGCGAACGCCGAGGTCGAGATCGTCGAAGGCCTTGATGCCGTCGCCGTGGTCGTCACCGCCGGTCAGCAGCGCCTGCGCAACGGCGATGCCGTCGATGTTCTGACAACCGGCAGCACGGCGCCCGCCGCCGGCCAGCCTGACGCCGCCAAGAGCGACCTATCGCAATCGCAGCCGACGGGTGGAAAAAGCTGATGGGCGCTTTTGAATTCTGCATTCGCCGGCCGGTCTTCGCCACCGTCCTGAGCCTCATCCTGATCCTGGTCGGCATCGTGGCGTTTCAACGCCTGACGGTGCGCGAATTCCCCAATGTCGACGAGCCGATCGTGTCGGTATCGACCAGCTATCCGGGTGCGTCGGCGACCATCATTGAAACGCAGGTGACGCAGGTCATCGAAGGGTCGATCGCCGGCATTGAAGGCATTGAGACGCTCGAGTCGTCGAGCCGCTCCGAGAGCAGCCGCATCACGGTGAAGTTCCGCCCGGAGATCAATGCCGACGTGGCCGCAAGCGACGTGCGCGATCGTGTCAGCCGCGTGCGCGGCCGCCTGCCGGATGAAATTTCGGAGCCGGTCATCGCCAAGGTGGAGGCCGACGCCCAGGCGATCATGTTTCTCGTCTTCACCAGCCCCACAAAATCAGCGCTCGAGATCAGCGATTATATCGATCGTTTCATCGTCGATCGCCTTAAGAACCTGACCGGCGTCGCCGACGTCCAGATCTACGGCGAACGGCGTTATGCCATGCGCATCTGGATCGACCGCGAGCGGTTGGCCGCGTTCAACCTCACCATTCAGGATATCGAAGCCGCACTGCGCGCGCAAAACGCTGAGATCCCGTCGGGCCGCATTGAAAGCAACGATCGCGAATTCTCGGTGCTGTCGCGCACCGGGCTGACGACGCCCGAGCAGTTCCGCAATATCGTCGTCAAATTGGCCGACGGCCATCAGGTGCAGCTCGGTGAAGTTGCGCGAGTCGAACTTGGCCCCAGCGATGAGCGCCGCGCGACCAGCTACAATGGCGTGCCGGCAATTGCGGTCGGCATCATCAAGCAATCGACCGCCAATCCGCTCGACGTGTCGAAGGCGGTGAACGCTATTCTGCCGGATATGAATGCGTCGCTCCCAGAAGGTTTGGCGGTTGAAATCGGAAACGATGATTCGGTGTTTATCGACCGCTCGATCGCCGCGGTTTATGCAACCATCGGCGAGGCAATCGCACTCGTTGTGCTCGTCATTCTGTTCTTTCTGCGTTCGGCGCGTGCCGCCATCATTCCGATTGTGACGATCCCGATCTCGCTCATCGCGACGTTCACGTTCATGTATGCGCTCGGCTTCAGCGTCAATACGCTGACGTTGCTTGCGATGGTGCTCGCGATCGGCCTCGTGGTCGATGACGCCATCGTGGTGCTGGAGAATATTTACCGTCACATCGAGGACGGTATGAAGCCCGTCGCGGCGGCGATCAAAGGCATCCACGAAATCGGCTTCGCGGTGATTGCGATGACGTTGACGCTGGCGGCGGTCTACGCACCGATCGCATTCGCGCCGGGAAAAACCGGCAAGCTGTTTCTCGAATTCGCGTTGACGCTTGCCAGCGCCGTCATCGTGTCGGGCTTCGTCGCGCTGACGTTGACGCCGATGATGTGCGCCAAAATCCTGCGCCATAACACTGAGCCGGGGCGCATGTACCTGTTTCTCGAACGCGGCTTTGTCGCCTTTGAGAACGGCTATCGCCGGCTGTTGAAGGGCACGCTTGCCATTCGCCCGCTGGTGCTCATCGTGGCGCTCGGCGTCGCGGCGGCGAGTGTCGGTTTCTTCATGACCTTGAAGTCCGAACTATCGCCGCTCGAAGATCGCGGTGTGCTGCGCGTGCGCGGCACCGGTCCTGAGGGCGCGACGGTTGGCTATACGGCGCGCTACGCCGAGCAGATCGACGCCATTCTCGCCAAGGTGCCGGAAGCCCGCGCCCGGCTCGTCATCAGCGGCAATCCCGAGGTGTCCCAATCGCTCGTCGTCGCGCCGATGATCGACTGGTCGGAACGCACGCGTTCGCAACAAGAGGTCACCGCCGATATCAATCCGAAGCTGACGCGCATTGCGGGCGTTCAAGCGGTGGCGCAGACGCCGGGGGCATTCGGGCAGCGCGGTTCGGGCCGTCCGATCGAGTTCGTCATTCAATCGTCGGGCACCTACGAAGACCTGCAAAAGCTCTCCGACACGTTGATGGAGCGGGCGCGGGCGTATCCAGGCTTTCAAAGCCTCGATACCGATCTGAAGCTGAACACGCCGGAATTTCGCATCGAGATCGATCGCGCCAAGGTGGCAGACCTCGGTCTCGACGTGACGGTTGTCGGGCGCACGCTTGAGACATTGCTCGGCGGACGCCAGGTTACGCGGTTCGAACAAAACGGCGAACAGTACGACGTCAATTTGCAGCTTGCGGCAGGCGATCGCGCCACGCCTGCGGCCTTGTCGACGATCTTCCTGCGCAATCCCAAGGGCGAGATGATCCAGCTCTCCAACGTGGTCAAAGTGAGTGAGTCGGTGGCGCCAAAGGAATTGAAGCGCTTCAACCAGCTACGCGCCGTCACGCTGCAAGCGAGCTTGACGCCCGGATACACCATCGGCGACGGCGTGACTTTCCTCGAGCAGGCTGCGCGCGACGCGCTGCCGCCCGAAGTCGCGACCGATCTCAACGGGCAGTCGCGTGATTATCGCTCGTCGGCAAACAGCCTCGCGCTGGTGTTCGTGCTGGCGCTCGGCTTCATCTATCTCGTGCTCGCGGCGCAGTTCGAGAGTTTCCGCGATCCGCTCATCATCATGTTGACGGTGCCGTTGTCGATGACCGGCGCACTCGGTGCGCTGTGGCTGACCGGCGGCACGCTCAACGTCTATTCGCAGATCGGTCTCGTGACGCTCGTCGGCTTGATCACCAAGCACGGCATTCTGATCGTCGAGTTCGCCAATCAGCGGCAGATGGAGGGGCTTAATCGCAGCGGCGCGGTGATCGACGCGGCCGTCCTGCGGCTCCGGCCCATTCTCATGACCACGGGCGCCATGGTGCTCGGCGCGCTGCCGCTGGCGCTGGCGACGGGCGCGGGTGCCGAAAGCCGGCAGCAGATCGGATGGGTCATCGTCGGCGGCATGTCGCTTGGCACGCTGCTGACGCTTTTCGTCATTCCGGCCGTCTACAGCTACCTCGGGCAAGCGCTCGATCGCGTGCGGGGCGACGATGCCGATGACGCGACCGCGCCGGTTGCCGTAGCGCATGGTGCGCCGCCGACGCCGGCTGAATAGCAAGCGCAGACCTATTTCGAAGTGATGTGCGCCGCGGTGTCCGAAAATCACGCCGCGCGCCATCGCGCGGGCTCGGTTGACGACCGTTGCATATCGTTATATATAGCCAAGTAGCAATATAACGACATGTGAATGATGTGACACCAAACCAGCTCAATGCCACGTTCCAGGCGCTTGCCGATCCAACGCGGCGTGCCATTCTTGCGCGTCTCGCGAAGGGTGATGCGACGGTTGGCGAACTCGTCGCGCCTTTCGCCATGACGCAGCCGTCGATTTCCAAGCATCTTAAGGTTCTGGAGCGCGCGGGGCTCATTTCACGCGGAAAAGCCGCGCAAACCCGCCCCTGTCGTCTCGAGGCGGCGCGCTTGCGTCAGGTTGCGCAATGGGCGGAGGCCTATCGGCATCTCTGGGACGACAGCTTCGCGCGTCTCGACGCGCATTTGAAGGCGCAGCAGTCGGCAGCGGGTTCAGTCCCGAAAATCAAGACCGCGAAGGCGTCTCGTCCGTCGGCATCCCGTCCGCGAAAGGTAGGCAAGCGTGACCGCACATAAGCGCAAGTCCCAACGTGGCTCGAAGAGCGGCGACGCGTTTACAATCACGCGTGTCTTCGATGCGCCGCGCGATGCGGTCTGGAAAGCGTGGAGCGATCCGGCCCAGCTGGCCACCTGGTGGGGTCCGAAAGGGTGCCGCATCGAAATCTCCAAGCTTGAGTTCCGGCCCGGCGGATTTTTTCATTATGCGATGCGGTTTCCCGACGCCAGCGCCATGTGGGGCCGCTTTCTTTATCGCGTCATTGATGAGCCCGGCCGGATTGTCTGGCTGAACTCCTTCTCGAACCCCGGATGCGGCATCACGCGGGCTCCGTTCGATGAGAAGATACCGCTTGAGATCTTGAACGATGTCTCGTTCGCCGCCGTCGATGGCGGAACCGCATTGACGCTAACGGCGACGCCGCATGGTGCTGACGCCGAAGAATGCGCGGCGTTCGCGGCGCTGTCGGCGTCCATGAACGAGGGCTATGGCGGCACGCTCGACCAATTGGCGGCAGCGCTTGCCGCGCGTTAGGCGTCCAGGTCAGGCGCGCGCGCTTTAGGCCTGTTTGCTTGGCTTTTGGCCCTGTTCAGCACATCATAATCGCATCGTCGCTGACGGCCCGGACCAAGGTCTGTGGGCCTCTAAATTACGCGTCTGTCATGCGCGTGTAATCGATCCGTCATCGCGCGAGCGATAGCGTCAGCAGCCTTGCGAGGAGTTGACGCGCATGTGCCCGAGTGAAGCAAAAAGCAACGTTAAGCGTGTTCCGAGCGGTGCAATCGTTGCGACCGTTCCCGATGCGAAGCCAGCGACCGATGGCGACACGCCGCCCCCCAGCAGTCGCGCCCAAGTCATCCCATTGCCGGCGACGCCGTTGGCCGACGCCGATGGCGATGAGGCAGCGCCGCAACCTTGGCAGCCGCCCAAAGAAATCATCTGGATGGGACATCCCCGCAGCGTGCTGGCGCTGAGCCGTGCGCTCGCCTCGCGCATCGCCGAGCCCGATCTACCCGGAGCCCATCTCGTCGTTCAAGCCGGCACATCAACCGGCGCCTGAGTTTCAAAACGCATGGCCGAGGACGGGCCGTGCGTTTCGTTCGTCTTTGTCGATGTTCATTATTAGCGGAGCGTTCCCATGGCCACGCAATATCAACTGAAGCCGTTCGTCATCAACGTCAACGATCTGGTGTATCTGCTCGCGCAGGTGAACTTCCATCCGATGTTCGACGCGTTGGGCAATGGCGTCGTCGATTGGGATGGCGTCACGCAGGTGTTCGACGGCCGGGGCGTCGCCTACGACATCACCGGCATGACGCAGCAGCAGGCATGGGATGCTTATGGTCACGGTTTCCCGCAGGTATCCTCGCCGATTGGCATTCGCGATGTGACGGGTCTGCACAATAATCTCTTCGGCTCGCAGGCCGATTGGGGCGCCGTGGACGTACCGTTCCGCCGCGATATTCCTGCTGATTTCTCGAACTATGTCACGTCGCCCGGCGCGAATTACGCGACGTCAGTCGATGGCAATGGTGTCGTCACGCAGTCGAGCGTCATCGACTATATGCCGCGCATCATCAGTTCAACGATCACGACCGCGGGCGTCAATCTGCTGAAGGATTCAGGCGGCCACTTCGTTGAATGGAACGCTGCCCGCTACGCGTCGGACAACGCCTATCAGATGCTGGTCAACACTTCTGGCGTCGACATATCGCAACTCGTCGAAGGCGCCAAGATCGTCGCGCCGTCGAACACGGAAATCGCGCTGCTGGATGGCAATGGCGACCCCGTCGTCTGGCTGCTGTCGAACTATCAGGCGAGCATGGTCTACACCGCAACGCTGGCGACATTCAGCAACTTGAGTTTCGGCGGCCTGTTCGGCTCTGCGACGGGTGGCGCGCTCGTCGATGGCGGGCCGATCTACTATCAGCCGCTGCCCGGCAATTTCGTTCAGATCGCCGGGCAGACCTATCAGCCCGACGTTTTGGCCTATAAGCAGATCATCGACGGCGCCGGTCTCAATTTCGCAACGCTCGTCGATGGCGAAGCGATCACGACGACGGTAGCTGATAGCGGGTATGGCCTGCTTGAACAGCTCGGCCACATCGACTTCCAGAACCCGACCTCGGGCGAATTCTTCATCGGCTCGGAGAACCCAGGCGTCGCGCCGGTCAATAGCTGGTTTGGCATTTTCGGCCAGTTCTTCGATCATGGCTTGGATCTCATCGGCAAGGGCGGGCAAGGCACGAAAGTCACCGTCGCGCTCGATCCGAGCGACCCGCTTTATCGCGCACCTGGAACGAATGGCCCGGGAGACCAGGGCAACACCGCCATCACCATCAGCCGCGCCACCATCGACGGCGCGGATGCGAACGGCGATCCGAGCTATATCAACCACACATCGCCGTTCATCGATCAAAGCCAGACATATGGCTCGGCCGATCAGATCACGACGTTGCTGCGCGAGTGGGTGTCGACCGACGGCGGCGCGACCTACCACGCCGGCATGGAACTTTTCGACGGTCAGTCGCTCGTCGATGGCTGGATACAAAGAACGCCAGTCTATAACTCCGCAACCGGCCTCACCGACATCGTTGCAACGGAGGTTCACAACACGCTGCCGACGCTCGACGAGCTGCGCAGCCATGTTCTGGCGACAGGGCGCGACGCGCTGACGTGGGACGACGTGCTCGATCTGCGCAATCGCGATGCGAATGGCCACGTCGATGGCAGCGGCAACTCCGGCCATGCGCTGCTCGTTGACTTGAACCCGCATTTCGATGATGCGACCGTTGCCGGCGGCCATATGAACCAGGCCAAAATCGAAGCGGCGGTGCGCCTCGTTACAGGCTTCGAGACGGCAACGGTGGCGCTCGCCTTCACGAACAACATGCTGTCGTCGATTACGATCGACAACACGGCCGGCGGCGGCGTAGTCGAACAGCTCGCTCTGTTCAAGACGCCAGCGCCCAACTCCATGGGCCTCGTCGATGTCACCAACTTCTCGATCGTCGGCGCAAACAGCGCGGCCATGCAGGCGGCGGCCAACGAAATCCTGCTCGAATCGGTCGGCGACCATTACATCGCCGGCGACGGCCGCGTGAACGAGAACTTCGGGCTGACGTCGATCCATCACGTCTTCCACGAGGAACACAACTATCAGGTCGAGAACCTGAAGAGCTGGATCTATCAGCACGACGCCAATACCTCGCCGACCGATCATGCCGGCCTTTATGCCTGGCAGGTCGATACCGGCGTGAAGGACGCGTTCGGCAACTTCATCTTCGCCAACGGCGACGTGGCGTGGGATGCCGACAAGATGTTCTCGGCGACGAAGCTGATCGTCGAAATGGAATATCAACACGCAGCGGTTGACCAGTATGCGCGCACCGTGACCCCTCGCATCCAGGAGTTCGTCGGCTACTCGTCGGGCGTGGACTCGACGCTGTCGCTTGAGTACTCGCAGGTCGCGTTCCGCTTCGGCCATTCGACGATCCGCGAAACCATCGACACCATCGACCCAGATGGCTGGTTCATGGGCGCCGTGACACGCTATGCGCTCGAAAAGGCGTTCCTTGCGCCGCAGACATTCGCCGAGGAAGGCGTGGCCGCCATCACGCTCGGCCTGTCGCGCCAGCAGATGAACGAGGTCGATGAATTCATCACGCCGGCGTTGAACCAGGGCTTGCTTGGCCAGCCGCTCGATCTCGCGGCCATCAATATCGCGCGCGGGCGTGATCTCGGCATTCCGACGCTGAACGATTTCCGGGCGGCGATCAGCCTTGCCGAGTACACGAGCTGGGATGACTTCGGTAAAGGCATGGTGCATCCGGAATCGCTGGCCAACTTCATCGCCGCATACTCATTTGGCGGTGGCGTTGACGGCGTTGCCAAAGCGGAAGCCCTTGTCGGCCTCTTTGACGGCTCCATCGCCGAAGGTGCGCAGGCGGCGCTCGGCTACACGGCGTCCGAAAGCGTCGCCTTCATGCTCAACAATGCCAGCGGCAACGTCGAGCTTGATGCGGCGCGAGGCGGCTTCGATAAGATCGACTCGTGGATCGGCGGTCTTGCCGAAGCGCACGTTCCGGGCGGCCTGCTCGGTGAGACGTTCGACGCGGTGTTCGTGGCGCAGATCCAGAGCCTGATGGACGGCGACCGCTTCTATTATCTCTATCGCCTGTTCGGAACGCAGATCCACGAAGAGGTCAACAACGGTCAGTTCAAGGATATCGTCGAGCGCAACACGGGGCTCGAACATCTCAACGGCTCCATCTTCGCTTACGCCGACGCCTATTACGACTTCACGCGCGATGCTGATCTCAATACGGCCGGCGCTCAGGACGATGTGAATGCACACGCCTATGCGACGCTAACCGGCGCCGGCACAGGTCTTGGCATCTATTCGGACGGCGGCACGAGCACGCTCAACAATGGCTCCGTCATTGA
The DNA here is from genome assembly GCA_051646145.1 of Hyphomicrobium sp. GTDB lineage: Bacteria > Pseudomonadota > Alphaproteobacteria > Rhizobiales > Hyphomicrobiaceae > Hyphomicrobium_B. Next base: position 1,777 of record JBOFCQ010000045.1, on the reverse strand, counting down.
TGTCGGCGGCCAGAGCTACATTCGCGACGTGCGGCCAGAACTCGATCCCACTCAAGTACACACCGTTGAAGGCACGCCGACGTCGGGCGCCGACGCGCACGAAGTCATTGTCGGCACGGACAACAAAGACTTCATCCATGCGCGCTCGGGCGATGACACCGTTTACGGCGAAGGCGGCGACGACATCATCTATGGCGACGGCGGCGTCGATCGGCTCTACGGCGGCGACGGCGATGACGTCATCGATACGGGCGAAGGCCCCGATCTCGCAGACGGCGGCGCTGGCAAGGACATCATCTATGGGCGCGGGTCCGGCAGTGAAGTCGGCGGCTTCGACCAACTCGTCGGCGGGTCCGGCAACGATCTCATCATCGGCGGCGAAGGCATCGACAAGCTCTCCGGCGGTTCGGGCGACGACGTCATCTACGGCGATGGCTTGACCAATCCGGAAATGGGCAACACCGATCCGTTCACGCACGGCGGCGACGGTAACGACTACATCGACGGCGGTGCGTCGGGCGACCTGCTCTACGGCGAGGAAGGCGACGATCTCGTCATCGGCGGCAACGATCAGGACTTGATCGAAGGCGGCGTTGGCGATGACATCATGCGGCCGGGCGTTCCCTCGCAAGCCATCAACGGCGGTCCGGATGAAGTGCTCGGTGACGACGGATACGTCAACAGCGGCTTCGACCTGATCGACTTCAGCGATTACACGTCGGCCGCGCCAGGCGTTGTCGCCGATCTCGCGACGCAGACCAACCCGCTGGTTGCCATCGATGGTACGACGCCGTTCCCGGCCTGGTTCCAGATCGAAGGCATCATCGGTTCGCAGAACAACGACACGTTCGTTGGTGATAGCGCCGGCGATGCGACGGCAGACGTCAGCCTCGGCGGCAACTGGCTGATCGGCGGCTCGGGCAACGACACGTTCCGCGGCAACGGCGGCGATGACCTGATCGTCGGCGGCTCGGTCCGTCTCGATACGCTGATCGGCAAGTACACCGGACAGGCCGGTTATCTCGATAACGCCGAGAATGCCTACACAGGTGCATCGAACCGGGCAACCGGCGATCTCGATGGCACGGGCCTGATCGACGTGGTCAACGCCACGATTGCCGGCACCGCCAACGACTTCTCCAAGCACTTCGTCGACATGCTGCGCTCGCAGATCTTCAAGGATCTGGTGCTCGGCGACAACGGCGTCGACGGTGCGGCAGACGTGGTGCAGTTCAGCGGCAACCGGGACGACTACTCCGTAACGCGGCTGACGTTCACCGATGGTGCCGGCGTGCAGCAGGTCGCCTTCAAGATCACCGACAACGGCGGCTTGGATGGCGCGGGCGTGGCGCGCACGGTTCTCGATGGTACGGACATCGTGACGGGCGTCGAGACCTTCCAGTTCCTGGACGGCAGCTTCAACACGCTGACGTTGATGAACGTGGCGCCTGCCATCACCACCAACGGCGGCGCGCCGCTGACGCTGGCAGCGATCAACGAGAACACGGCGGCCAATACGCAGGTCATCCAGCTTGCGGCCGCCGATGCGAACGTCACGAATCCGGCCGATCCGCTGTATCCGCAGACATTGCAGTGGTCGCTTGCCGGCGGCACGGCGGGGCTGTTCCAGATAGATCAGACTGGCCAGATCTCATTTGCCTCTGCACCGAACTATGAAGCGTTGGCCATCGCCGGCCAGACGCAGCAGGTGCTGACGGCGACGGTCAGCGATGGCTTCACCAGCGATCAGATCCAGATCACCGTCAACATCGCCAAC
>JBOFCQ010000008.1:0-7272 GCA_051646145.1 Hyphomicrobium sp. | reverse complement strand
TGCAGGAAATCGAGACTGCCGAGCGGCTGATTGCACAGGCTATCGAACGGAAAACGCGCGACGCCCATGGACGCCAGCGGCACATCGAGATGCCGACCTTTGAACTCGATACGCACCGGCTTGCCGGGATGGCCGCCGGTAAGCCGCGCCCAATGCCCATCGAGGGCTTCCCGAGCGCGATCGTCGGCCGGGCAATAATAGAGCGGCGCTCCGCTCAGCTTCTCCAGCCTGAAATCTTTCTCAGCGTCCAGCGTCACGACATCCATGTGCCGTTCGATCAAATCGATAAACGGTAGGAAAAGCTGGCGATTGAGACCATTCTTATAGAGATCGCCCGGCGCGGCGTTCGACGTTGCCACCACCACTGTTCCGGCGGCGAAAAGCCCGGTGAACAATCGGCCGAGGATCATGGCATCGGCGATGTCGGTGACGTGGAGTTCGTCGAAACACAAAAGCCGCGCTTCGCTGGCGATCTCGCGCGCGACATGCGGGATCGGGTCGCCCGGCACATCTGCGCGCGCCACCGCGATACGCTCATGCACGTCGGCCATGAATTCGTGGAAGTGCGCACGCCTCTTCGGCGCAACGGCGCACTCTTCAAAGAAGAGGTCCATCAGCATGGTTTTGCCGCGGCCGACCTTCCCGTGAATGTAAAGCCCGCGGGGCACGTCGGCTGACGGGTCGCGCCGTGTGAAGAAGCGCGTCAACAGGCTCGGCGTCGCGTCAGCGAACTGGTCCAGGGCGTGCTGCAGCGCATCCAGCCGCTCGGCCATGGCGCGCTGGCGGGCATCCGGGTCGAGTTCGCCCAACGCCAACCGTTCCAGATAGCGTTTGACTATGGTGGTGCTCGTCATGGCCGGACCGGCCTCCCCTGGCCCCTCAATGCGGGGCCGCCGACGCTTCACGCCGTCGCGCCTGCCTAGCCGGGCAGACGCGGGCAGCGCAACACAACGCGCCTTGCTGCCTTTGGAACGCCGCCGCGACGGAGTGTCACGCAGGGCCGGGAGCGCCGGCCTCGACCGACGCGAATCACCGTCGATAGGCACCTGCGGACGGCAGATCCGCGCTAGCTGCATCGCAGCAATGAGTTCTGCGATGCACAATTTCGCCGTGCCAAAACAATATGATGGGCATCGGATCGAATCACTCGGTCCGCGACGCACGACCGAGGCCAGACACCCTATGTCCGACGACACTCCGCATGACATCGACAGCGCTGCGGCATCCATCCGCAAAGTTCTGAAAGCCGAGGAGCGCCTGCTGCGCGAGCATCTGCTGCGGCTCGATGCCGAAAGCCGGCGCCTTCGCTTTGGCCACACCGTGGCCGATGGCTTCATCGAGTCCTACGCCGCCGGCGCGCTCGGCGCGGGCTCCGTCATTTATGCCGACTTCGTCGACGGCGAAATTCGCGCGGCCGCTGAATTGCGCCGCATCGGCCCGACATGGAGCGATACGGCGGAGGTCGCGTTCTCTGTCGAACGCCCGCTGCACAATCACGGCATCGCAACCGCATTGATGGGCCGCGTTATCCGTTCGGCCCGCAACCGCGGCGTGCATCACCTCAAACTCACCTGCCTCGCCGAAAATGGCAAAATGCGCGCCATTGCCGAGAAATATAACGCTGACCTGCATTTCGATCACGGCGAAGTGGTTGGCGATATCGTCACGCCGCGACCCGATTACTTCTCTATTACGACCGAAGTTTTCGAAGATCGTCTCGGCTATTTCCTGGCCATACTCGACCTGCAGTCGCGTCAGCGGAAATCCGCGGCATGAGACCTGAGTTATTTGAACATTGATGACTGCCGCAATGTGTTTCCGGCAATCTCGCCTGCGCGCGCGGCAAGCGCACCGCTACATAATCTCGAACGCCAACCTGAAAATCTCAGCAGCGGCGCAGAAGTAGACGCGCAGTGATCAGCAGATGGCGCGCACATGTCGTGATGTGCGCGTCGCGCGGCGGCGCATTTGCAAACGCGTGTCGTCATTCGAATTCGCGCCGGTATTTATCAAATCATCGCCCGCATGATTCGCGCTTTTTTGAATTCCAGGCGAATTGGCTCTCTCAATTGCGCGGTTCGCCGGACGGTATTTGAGCCGTCAAGACCCCTAAAAACAGAAAAATTGCGACATTCCCGCAACAGATTTGCCGGTCATTCCGAAAATATGCATGCCCAATTCATTTTGGCAGTCAACAAAGCCCGCGAATTTGCTCATGTTTTCCTTGTTCGAGCTGATTCGAACTCTAGAGGGAGACTATTACTATGGCTAAAGCAGCAGCAAAGTCGAAGAAGCCGGTCGCGAAGAAGGCCGTGGCAAAGAAGTCCGCAGCCCGCAAGCCGGCTGCAAAGGCAACGAAAGTCGCCAAGAAGGCCACGAAGCGCAAGGCCGCTTAATTCGCCAGTTTCGGCTGTACCCTCGAGATTGGGCATCTCGGGTCGGCCGGAATCGGGAAGACGGCGTTTTCGGCTTTGTTCGAAGGCGCCTGCCGTTTCAAAGAAAAAGACCGGTGGCTGCGATATGCGCCACCGGTCTTTTTCTTTTTCAATCGCAATTCGGCGTCAAGCGGCTGACTTAGGCGGCCGGCACGCGGCCGACTTAGACGGGTATCGCCGAGAGCGTCACCGTCTTAAACGCGGCGCTCGACCATCAGCTTCTTCAGTTCGGCGATGGCTTTTGCCGGCGACAGGCCTTTCGGGCAGGCCTTGGCGCAATTCATGATTGTATGGCAGCGGTATAACCGGAAGGGGTCTTCGAGATTATCGAGACGTTCGCCGGTCGCTTCATCGCGGCTATCAATGACCCAGCGATAGGCCTGAAGCAATGCCGCCGGACCGAGATAGCGATCCGAATTCCACCAATAGCTCGGGCAGGACGTCGAGCAGCACGCGCACAGAATGCATTCGTACAGCCCATCCAGCTTCTCGCGATCCTCGCGCGATTGCTTCCACTCCTTCGGCGGTGTCGCCGTATCCGTCTTGAGCCACGGCTCGATGGAGCGGTGCTGAGCGTAGAAGTTGCTCATATCCGGCACGAGATCCTTGATGACCTCCATGTGCGGCAGCGGATAAACTTTGACGGCATCCTTGATCTCGTCGCAGCCCTTCAGGCAGGCGAGCGTATTGGTGCCGTCGATGTTCATGGCGCAAGACCCGCAAATGCCTTCGCGGCACGAGCGGCGGAAGGTGAGCGACGGGTCGATCTCGTTCTTGATCTTGATCAGCGCATCGAGAACCATCGGACCGCATTGGTCCTGGTTCACCCAATACGTATCGATATGCGGGTTCTCGCCATCATCGGGATTCCAGCGGTAGATGCGGAATTCCTTCCAGGTACCGTCGCCGTCTGGCTTGTTCCAGGTCGTGCCCGACATGACCTTCGAATTGCGCGGCAGAGAAAGTTGCACCATGGATCAACGGTTCCGATTGCAAGGCAGCCCTATCAGGCTTGAAAAAAGCCCCAGGGCCGCGGGTGTGTCAACGGCTACTAAAGCCTTTTAGCATGCGGTTATTTGGCTCTTTTACGTAACATACGGCGGCGGCTCTATCCGGCCGTCTGATATTTACGCAACTCGCGCACCAGCGCGGTCAGCTTATCGGCAACCTCAACGCCCGTGTCGACCGCCACCCGCAATGTGACGCGGTTCTGGATCAGCTTGTTCAATTGCTCCTGCTGCTCGCCAAAACCGAAGAAGACCTCCTCGGGCGCTTCGATATCGCCATCCTCGATGGCCGTCATGACGTCAAAGGCATTCTGCGTGGCGAGCACCAGCATGGACGCAATATCGTTCATGAGTTGCTGATAAAGGCGCTGCGCATCGGCGCGAATGCGCTTGCCGTGCACACCGAACTTGAGGGGCGATGCCGATTGCGCGCCCTCACCGGCAAACACCTTCGGATGCCGCTGGAAGCGCCGGAAGATTTCAGCAAGCCCAAGGCAGCACGTTTCAAGATCGCGCAAGGCCGATGTGGTCTTGCGCTTGGTGCGCGTGCGCGACGCTGATTTTTCCTCACCCGACCAGTGAATGGCGGCGATCGACGAAATCGCGCCGAGCGCGGCCAGCGCCGGCAGCACGGCCGCGAACGGATCGGGCGGCATGCGCGTATCGCTTTCGTCCTGCTCTGGTGCGCCTTTGGTCGTCACCGGTCCGGCCCCTTCGTCAGTGGTTTCTATGGTCGCCAATCGCTTGTTGTTCGGCACTATACACACTCCGCGCCCGTGGCGCGTCGGCATGACATCATCGCCGTCGCGATGTCAGCGCTGCGGCCGCTGGAGAATTGTGTTGTTGCGTGTCGTGAACGCAATCGTGAAGCCGCGCGCCAGGGCGTCGGCGATGCAATCCGGCGACCAGCGGGCCCGCTGCACGTGCTCAATAACGATAAAACGCGGCCACAGGTCAGGCCGGGCGGACGCGAAAAACGGCGGCAACACCTTATCTTCGTGGCCTTCGACATCGATCTTCATGACGTCGATGCGCGTCAGGCCAATGGCCATCGCCAGATCGGCAAGCGGCATCAGACGCACGCGAAGGCCTGACGTCGGGCTTCCGTCGACCAGATGCCGAGAACCTTCTTCGCCATCGCCGCCGAGAATGCCCTCACCTGTTTGATCGCTGATCGCGACAGCGTGTGTTTCAACCGCAACCGACGGCGCGATGCGCCCCGCGGCCTTGGCCTGCAACAGATTGAATGCAAAGCGCCCGATCAGACCGGCATCGGGTTCAATCATCACGACGCGCGCGCCACGCCCGCCATGCAGTGCTGCGTCGAGACTGTAGAGCCCGGCATTGCCGCCGACATCGACGAACACGGCGCCAGGCTCAGCCATGGCCTCGTGCAACAGCGCATGCTCTCGCGGGTCCATACGATCCGGACGCAGAAGCGCTTTGCGCTCGGAAACATTGCGCTGCGGATAAAGCCGAACGGGCATGCCCCACAGCAGCGTATCGACCGGGCCATCGTGGCAGGCCGCGAAGACGCGATAGAGCAGCTTACGCGGTGCGCCCCGGCCAAGCGGCGTGTGCCGCGCCAATGCGATGGCGGCACTCGCCAGCCATGACGGCGCATGCCGGCCCCATGGCGCGGGATTAGCCGTTGCACTTTCGGTCGGTGATCCGCCGGCCGCGCTCACGCCTGCATCTCCGGCACCCGCTTCTGCGGCCATGGCGGTGCCTCCTCGGTTCGCCGGTCCTTAATAGACGCGCGCCTTCGGCTCGATATACGACACTTCGTTGGTCAGGGTGCGCGTGTGCACCGGGCGATCATCGAGCTTCACGGTTGCCTTGCTGCCATCGGCCCAGGCAAGCGTATGCTTCATCCAGTTGACGTCGTCGCGCTTTGGGAAATCCTCGCGCGCGTGGGCGCCACGGCTTTCCTTGCGCGCTTCCGCGCCGACGACCGTAACAGCTGCCTGACAAATGAGGTTGTCGAATTCCAGCGTCTCGATGAGATCCGAATTCCAGATCATCGACCGGTCGGTCACACGGATGTCGGCGCTGTCTTTCCAGATCTCGGTGATCTTGGTAACGCCTTCCTTCAGCACCGGGCCGTCGCGAAAAACGGCGCAGTTGTTTTGCATGACCTTCTGCATGCGCAGGCGCAACGCCGATGTCGGCGTGCCGCCATCGGCATAACGCATCTTATCGAGCCTGGAAATTGCCGGTTGATCGGCGTCCTTGGGCAGTTCCGGCTGGCGGTCGCGCGGCTCGATCGTTTCGGCGCAACGCAGACCAGCCGCACGGCCAAACACAACGAGATCGATCAATGAATTCGAACCGAGACGGTTGGCGCCATGGACCGAGACGCAAGCCGCTTCGCCAATGGCCATCAGACCTGGCACGATCGCATCCGGATCGGCGCCCTTCTTGGTCAGCACTTCACCGTGATAGTTGGTCGGGATGCCGCCCATGTTGTAATGCACGGTCGGCAGAACGGGGATGGCTTGCCGGCGAAGATCGACGCCAGCGAAAACGCGCGCGTTCTCCGTGATGCCCGGCAGACGCTCGGCCAGAATTTTCGGGTCGAGATGGTCGAGATGCAAATAGATGTGATCGGCATCCGCGCCAACACCGCGACCTTCGCGAATTTCAATGGTCATCGAGCGCGAGACGACATCGCGTGACGCCAGATCCTTGGCGTGCGGTGCATAGCGCTCCATGAAGCGCTCACCTTTAGCGTTCGTCAGATAACCGCCTTCACCGCGCGCGCCCTCCGTGATGAGAACGCCGGCACCGTAGATGCCGGTCGGATGGAACTGCACAAATTCCATGTCTTGCAGCGGCAGGCCGGCGCGCAGCACCATGGCATTGCCGTCGCCCGTACATGTGTGCGCCGATGTGCACGAGAAATACGCGCGGCCATAACCGCCCGTCGCCAGAATGGTGCGCTTGGCGCGGAAGCGGTGGATGGTGCCGTCTTCGAGACACATCGCAACAACGCCGCGGCATGCGCCATCCTGATCCATCATCAGGTCGAGCGCGAAGTACTCGATGAAGAATTCCGCCGAATGGCGCAACGATTGGCCATAGAGCGTATGCAGCATGGCATGACCCGTGCGATCGGCAGCGGCGCACGTGCGCTGTGCGGGCGGGCCTTCGCCGAACTCGGTGGTCATGCCGCCGAACGGGCGCTGATAGATCTTGCCGTCTTCCGTGCGCGAGAATGGAACGCCGTAGTGCTCCATTTCGAATACCGCGTCCGGCGCATTGCGGCAGAGATATTCGATCGCGTCCTGATCGCCGAGCCAATCAGACCCCTTGACGGTGTCGTACATGTGCCAGCGCCAGTTGTCCGGGCCCATGTTGCCAAGTGCTGCCGCCACGCCGCCCTGCGCCGCAACGGTGTGCGAGCGGGTCGGGAAGACCTTCGTCACGCACGCCGTCTTGAGGCCGGCTTCTGCCGCGCCGAGCGTTGCGCGCAGGCCGGCGCCGCCGGCACCGACGACGACCACGTCATAGGTATGATCGACGATGGTGTAGGCCTTGCCGTTGATCGCCGGCGCGGGAGCCTTACCGTTAGCCTTAGATGCCGCCATGTACGATCACGCTCCGAAGCTGAGTTTCAGAATTGCATAAAGGCTGGTCAAGGCGATGAACGCGGCAAAGAACGTGTTCAACATGAGCAGCAGTACTTTGCTGCCCTCGCCATGCACGTAGTCTTCGATGATCGTCTGCATGCCGAGCCGCATGTGGATCGCACCCGATACGATGAGGCCGATCAATCCGATCGCGATCAGCGGATTGGCGAGCTTGGCTTTGACAGCGGCATGATCGGC
>JBOFCQ010000391.1:0-5975 GCA_051646145.1 Hyphomicrobium sp. | reverse complement strand
CCGTGGTGCTCGAACGCAACGCGCCAGGCTTTGGCGCATCGACGCGCAACGGCGGTCAGATCGGCAGCGGTAACCAGAAATTCCGCGTCAAGCGGCTGATCGAAATTCGCGGCCGCGATAAGGCGGAGGGCATGCTGCGCGAAGGCACGCGCATGCTGGACTACATCGACGAACTGATAAAAGCCGAGAGCATCGACTGCCATTTCCGCCGATGCGGACGCTTCAGAGCCGCAGTCCGTCCGGAACACTATGAGTCCATGGCGCGGGACATGGAAGACCTGCGGGCGATCGCGGGTGTCGAGAGTTACATGGTGCCGCGCTCAGAGCAGAACTCCGAGATTGGGTCAGACGTTTTCTACGGCGGCTCGGTTCTGCCGAGAGACGCCTCGCTGCAGCCGGCGATGTATCACGCAGGGCTCATGAAGTGCATCGAAGCTAAAGGCGGGATCGTCGCCGGTCGTGCCGGCGTTACGAGGATTTCGGCCGAAGGGAAGCGATTTCGTGTAGAAACCGCGCGTGGTGAGATCCGCGCGCGGAATGTGATCATTGCCACGAACGGCTATACAAATGGTCTCGTTCCTGAACTTGGGCGTCGCATCGTGCCGATCGGTTCGGGCCTCATCGCAACGTCGGAAATCACGCAAGACCTCTATGACACCTTGCTGCCGGCGAACCGCGTCTACGGAAATACCAACAGGGTCTTCTATTATTTCCGCGGCGCACCAGAGGCGCGGCGCATCATCTGGGGCGGCCGTGCTGGGCGCGTCGCTGCGAATACCTCAGCACGTGCCTACCGGCATCTTGCGCGAGACATGCTCCACGTCTTTCCGCAGTTGAAGGACGTCACCATCACGCACGCCTGGGATGGACAGATCGGCTACACCTACGACGAGGTTCCTCATATCGGTCGTGCTGCTTCCGGCGTGCACTATGCGCTCGGCTACTGCGGCACAGGTGTTTCTCGTGCCACCTACTTCGGCCATAAGGTCGCTCTGCAGGTCATTGGCGACGGCGACGGACGCACAGCGTTCGACGATCTCGCCTTTCCCGCGTTCCCCGTTCAGCCGATCGCCAAGCTCGCCGTCCCAGTCGTCGAAACCTGGTACCGCGTCCGCGACGCTACGAAGATTTGAAGCAATCCATCACGAAAGAAATCGTCAACACTTAGGAGAACGATCCGCATGTCGCAGACTACGAAATCCAAACGCACCAACGTCTCATCCGGTGGCGCTTATGAATCCGTCTTCGGGTATTCGCGCGCGGTTCGCGCCGGTGAGGACATCCACGTATCCGGAACCTGCGCACCTGTCGGACATGAGAAAAGCGACGCGTACACGCAAACTCGCGCAGCGCTCGCCATCATCGAGAAGGCGCTGAGCGAGGCGGGCGCCAACGTCTCAGACGTCGTCCGCACGGTTGTCTATCTGCGCGACATCAACGACGCAGAAGATGTTGCGCGCGCCCATCTCGAATCTTTCGACAAAGTGCGTCCAGCGAGCACACTCGTGCAAGTGACTTCGATGCTGCGCTCTTGGCAGAAGGTCGAGATCGAGGCCTACGCTAAGATTTAGCCGGGGCACTTCACACAGGCAGGCTAGTATCCAGAATAGGAGCGTGGCTCTTGCCGGAGTTTGACGGCGCCCTGCCAGATGTCGAGGATGAGCACTTCGCCGCGCTCGTCCTCGACTACTTCGCCGAGCACAACGTTATCACTGCCGAAGGTGCGGGAGCACGCGCAGCTCTGGAACTGCTGGCAGCGCCTCACGACATCAAAGGCAAGACGATCGTTCTCTATGCCGATACCGCGGATGCCGCATGGGGATATGCGCGCAAGCTCAAGTGTTGCTCGTATCACGAGCTGCGCGTGCTGCCCTCAAAACTGGCGCTTCTGATCGCACTTAAAGAATTTCTCGACGGCACGACCCGACCCCCGCGGATCTACGCCGCCGGATCGCGCCGGTTCGTTCAGTTGATCGGCGAACTTTCTGCCGGAGCGGGCGTCGATGCCGCGAAGGTGAGTGTCGAGCGTGTAGACCCTGTTTCGCTCCGCATCACCTGCGGCGCGTGTCGCACATGGGGGGATTACCAGGCGTCAAGCCGCATCTGCTGCACTTCGTGTGGGACCGAGATTGCACCCACGCGTTTCTATTGCGACGAAACGCATTCATTTTGGGGAACGGTTGCAAGTGAAAAGACCACGCGACGTTGAAGTTTGTGGCAGGGCAAATGCCACAGGCGACACGAGTTTCCCGAGGCCTGCGCTCGGCATAGGCGATGCACAATGTTTGGCAATGCCCGCGTCACGCCCGCTCCACGTCAATCAACGGACGGGACCAAAAAAAAATCTGTCCCCGGTCCATTCAGCAAGAGACAGATCTAACAGGATGCACCCGTCTCGGCTTTGGGCCAGAAGCGGACGAGTCATCACGGCAGAAACCAAATGTCATCCGAAACGAGTTTTTAAAGGTAACAACCGCTCCGAAACCTCCTCGTCAACACCATCCAGTGCCCTGTGTGGGGTCCCAGGCGGCCGCCAGCGAACCTGCCAAGCGTCTAAAGTCAGTGTAAGGTCTGTTACATCGACGATATCGATGTCGCGGCGAACTTCGCTCGTCTTGACAGCGGCGAGCGGGGCTAGCCCCGATTCGCATGCGGCGTGCAGATGTCGTCATAGAACTCGAAGAAGCGAGGCTCCAGGCAGACTTAGATCGCGGTATCACATTTGGCGTGTCGAGACGCTTTTCTGCGTCCGGCGGATCTGGGATCGGCAGCGACCAGATGGAAGCTTGGTGATCGATGCCATCCCCGGGTATCCTCTGGTTGCTCAAGCCGTGCTCACGTGAGCAATTCGTGAATAACGAACCTGCTAAAACGCGAGCAAACATGAGAACATCTGCTGACCGGATTCCTCACGTTTGCGTTCTGGTCGTCCGAAAAATACGGAAATATTCGTGCAATACCAATCACATAGATTTTGTGTGGCGCCTATGATGGATTGGACGGAGCACTCAAATCTTTCAACCGGTTAGATATCTCCGTGCACAATTCGTGCACACGGAAAATGGGGGTTTCTGAGTGCTAGTGCGGGCACATTCACTCTTTCGCGGCCCCAAAGACGGAGGAGCTTAGCGTTCTCGCAGATAAAATCCGACGAGGGATAGTTTGTCTGCTTTCGATCCTTTTGCGGAAACAGTTGGCGCACCCAGACATGGCGCTTGGGGCCACTTTCGACCGTCGCTCTTGCGAAGCTCGCCGTTATTCGGTGCGTTGGAAGTTAGCTGAAAACAGATGTTCCAATGCGTCGTCGCCTCCAGCATCAAGACAGTTCTGGTGGCATAGGCTTCGTAGTCGTTGCGTTAACCGCAGCCGATGCCAACATGTGCGCCTCGGCGCCGGGAGGCACGTGTAGCGACGATGTCGCTCCGTCAACGGCGCAGTGCGCTGTGCAAGACTATCTGCCGAACCTTGATGATCGCGCCGGGGTGATCCTTCTTATGAGACGACTGAGGCTAAGAGGAGCGGATGGTGCCCAGTTCGAATTCACTCTCGCGACAATCGCTCAAAACTGGCGGCGCCAGGCTAAACTGACAGGGCACGCGGCAAGATCGGATACGGCGCGTTCGAAAGAGACCACCTCGTGCTAGACCGCCACTTCGAGCCTGCAAAATGAAATCGGCCGGGAGCAACCGGCGATCATCGGACGGAAACTCCGAACACTTTATCTGTCCGATCGGCCGAAACTGCCTATGCTTAGTGCACCGCTAGCCTGCGGGCCAAATAAGTTCTTGTTGGGAATCCTCCATTGCCACTCACAAGCTTTTGCGTAGCCCCTATGGGGAGATTGTGAATTCAGTGGAAGCGACGGCAGCGTGAATTCATAGATGACATCATTATCCCAAGAGAATTTGTACGTCGTAATAGGATTGTTTTTGGCTCGGACAGTAGTTTGGTACCGCGCAAATACATGCATTTTTAGCTCGCCACCTGGCAACTGGTGTAGATAGCCATCAAAGCCGAAGATTGTGTACCATTCTTCCCCTGTTCCGGTACGCCCCTGCGGTGCCATGCATTTTTTCGTTGCCGACTCGTGAATGCATGGCAGCGCTGGAAAGGTATTTGCGGTGTCAGCATCGATGCATACGAGTGACTCAGGGCCGCTGACGACCACCTTTTCCGGCGGCTTTTTAGGCTCCTGTTGCGCTTGCAAACTTTGACTATCCGACATGGCGAGAAGAAAAGTTAGCGCGATGTACACCAGCGAATTTGAGGACATTTGATGGCTCATGAGATTTGGACCTCGACTTGTGTGGGCCAGCGCTCGAACCAACCCACATCATCTCGACTCACGTAACTATCTCTTTCAGGAGTTATAGTAATTGTTTACGGAACTCGTCAGCTTAGTAGCCATGGGCATTCCTCGACATCCTAACTTTCTTTTATTCGTGCACTAACCCGGAAAATCTACTCATGGGGTCAAAAATGATTATGAGACATTGCGAAGCTACGCAAGATTTGATGTCGCAGCTTCCGCTCCGAGTCACTAGAACGCTACTCCTCAGCTAGGTCGCTTGCCCCTTATTTTCAGTCTTCGTTGCTATTTCTGTGCGCTCATCTCCTATTAGCTGATGGACGCATACGCAGGCGTCGGTTCTTACGGGACCAGTTGAGGCGTTCACCTTGGCTAGGAAAGCGCTGCAATCCTGGTATGGACGGATCGATGTCATTTCTAGTCGGGCAACGAATTGATATTAAATGATAAAATTCAAAACTCGGATTGATGGATGGCAGCGACTGATCAATATCTTCAATAGTTTAGGTGCCGTCGTGCACGAACCGTGCACACATGCACTGCGAATATCTGTGTAAAGAAGAGTGGATTTTTTGAGTCCGCTTAGTCGGACGCGTTACGCCATCACTGGCTTGAAGGTAATCTGTCCCCGCTCCCCGCTCTTCTTGCGAGGCTTGGACACGATTTCTACGTCACGGTCGAAGCCGGTCAGGAACTCCATCAGGCGTTCAACCGAGTATTCGCGGAAGTGCCCTTTGAACAGGCGCGAAACTTCCGGTTGGCTAATCCCCATGATGGCGCCAGCTTTCGCCTGCGTAAGTTTGCGGGCGTGCGTGAGGCGATACAGCTCGGCCACGATCTGCGCCTTAAGAAAATGCGCGTCAGAATCCGGCAGCCCGAGATCGGCAAAGATGTTGCCGTGCGTTTCATGAACTTCAATGCGAGCCTTCGTCATCGTTTTTTCTCCCCTTTCATTCGTTCGGCGTTGTCGGCCTCGGCGTCCCGCAAACGGCGCTTGATCAGCTCGACATCGCACTGCGGTGTCTTGATGCCCCGCTTCGACTTCTTCTTGAAGCTGTGAAGCACATAGACGGCCGTCTCAAACCGAACCGTGTAGACCGCCCGGTAGGCGTCGCCGTCATGGTCCTCGATCAGCTCGACCACACCGGAGCCGAAACCCTTGAGTGGCTTTGCCGATGGCGGATGCTGGCCAGTCTGGGCAAGAAACAGCTCGAAGCCAAAGCTGTCCTGAACATCCCTTGGAAACTCCCCATAGTCTTTACGCGCCGAGGCTATCCAGCGGAGCGCTTTAATCGGGCGGGGCAGTTTCACCATCGTCTATTTCAATTATGAGTATATACTAATAATCTGTCAAGCGTATCTGGAAGGTTATTTTTGTCTGCGTCTTCTCGTTTGGACCGGTCGCGAGCCCGCCACAACGTCGAGCGGTGAACTCCAAGCTCTGCTGCTGCCTTCGCGAGAGAGAACTCTTTGTCACGAGCAATCGCCGCCTGATCCGCTTTAGCCATGACGCCCGCGAGAGCATAGGGCGCGATCTTAGGTTTGGCGCCGCCACGACGGCCGCGTGCACGAGCCGAGTTAAGCCCGGCCTTCGTGCGTTCTGAAATCAAGTCTCGTTCAAACTCGGCAAGCGCAGCGAAGATGCCGAACGTCAGCTTGCCGTTTG
>JBOFCQ010000313.1:0-1894 GCA_051646145.1 Hyphomicrobium sp. | reverse complement strand
CTCGCCACGCTGACCGGCGCCATCATGATCGCGCTCGGCAAGGAATACGCCGGCATGTACGTCAACGACGACAAGCTGAGCGATGAACTCGTCAGCGCCTCGAAGGCGACCGGCGAGAAGCTGTGGCGAATGCCGCTCGACAAAGCGTTCGACAAGATGATGGACAGCAAGAACGCCGACATGAAGAACACCGGCGGGCGCTGGGCCGGGTCGAACACGGCGGCTGCGTTCCTGCAGCGTTTCGTCAAGGATACGCCGTGGGCGCATCTCGACGTCGCGGGTACGGCGATGGATGGCGCCAAGAGCGACATCAACACGAGCTGGGGATCGGGCTGGGGCGTGCGTCTGCTCGACCGTCTCGTCGCCGATCACTACGAGAAGTAAGCGGGCCGCGTACCGTCAAGCAGCGCGTGCCGATATTTCGGCATCGCTGTCGACGTTCGCGAGGCATTGGCGTGTTGGCGTAAACGCCGTCGCAATGCCGTCTCTGCGTGGCCGTCGGACGGCGCGATCATGTCCGGAAGGATTTGGCAGCGGATGGCGTGCGCTGTTTTCGAAGTCCTGGAAGCGCGAGCGACGTGCCGTCGCAAAATCGGCGGCGCGCACTCAAGGCGAACACGCGTCCGCAACGGTACCGGTCGCAAATTTCGGTTGCCCGGTTGTTGCCAGGAGCGATCAGGCTTTGGCTGTAACGCGGGGGCGGCGTATCAGCAGACGGAGTCCGAGCCTCCAAACGTCCGGCGGGAAACACCCGAGCCATGGCGCGCCTGTCTGAGCGTCGCGGATTGCAGGCCCGACGAATGAGTTGTATACTTCTGTATTAAATCGACACAATCACACTATTTTCCATAATATCTATTATGCGAAATGAGGACCTACTGGAAGAACCCGATTCCGAGCCGCCATTTGCGGTTCGCGGTTCGTCAAACGACGCCGGCCGAACGCAACGTCAACCCAGGCCGAAACCAAACCGCCCGCTCGGCACACGCGCAACGCATCGGCGGCGCAGATCCGGCGGCTATTCCGGGTTGCCGTTTTCATCGATGATAACGGAAAACGTCCGCGTCGCCGGTTCGCCGTTGCCGAGCCGGCCGGTCACCGTGAACGTATCGCTGCCCGACTGCCCAGGCGCTGCCGTGTAATAGATCCCTGTGCCTTCGACCGACGTGCCGATGCACTTGCCCGACAGCGAATACTGGATCGTCGTCGCCTCGCCGGTCTTGAACGCCACAGCACCCTTGGCGGGCGCCGCGTCCATCTGCATATCGGGAAAACCTTTGAAGGCGCAGTCCGGCGTGAACCCCGCCATGACGAACACGCGCTGGGCTTCGCCCGGCTTGACGCGTGTGCCACGCCCTTCCGCACGCGCGCCGCTGCTCAAAGTCCCGAAGAGCGCCAAGCCGATCGCGCCGATCATCAGAGCGGTCGCGGCCATCGCCATGCGCCGTCGAAACCGGTCCCGCTCAGCTGTCCGGCTGCCACCGACAGCAACCGCATCCATCACGGCGTGCGGCCTCTTTGACGCGTGTTGACGTGGTGCGGAGGACGCGGCGCGCCGATGCGATGCGTCGGCCGACTGTGCGTGCCACATGATGCGGGCCCCTTCCCTCGGCTCGTCTCAAGCGAGCGCGGATGGGGTGGAGGGTACGCTTCGATTCTATCTGTCACGAAGGGGCTAGCTGTGCGCTGCACCTAAACGGTCAACACACAAACAGCCAACAGCACTGCGCGGCCGTGCTTCACGCGCTCTTGCCGTCGTCGCTCGCAATCGACCCATCGGCTTTCCGCCAGGCGTTGAACCCACCCGCGATGTGGCACACGTTCGGCAGTCCCATGTCCTGCACGGCCTTTGTCGCCAGCGCCGAACGCCAGCCGCTCATGCAGAAGAACACGA
>JBOFCQ010000297.1:0-6347 GCA_051646145.1 Hyphomicrobium sp. | reverse complement strand
AGATAAGCCGCGCTATTTGATGGGTGTCGGCACGCCGCTCGATCTCATCGAAAGCGTGCGGCTTGGCGTTGATATGTTCGATTGCGTCATGCCAACCCGCAATGGCCGGCACGGCTATGCCTTCACCTGGGCCGGGCCGCTCAATATGCGCAACGCCCGTCATGCGGAAGATCTGACGCCAATCGACGCCGAAAGCTCATGCCCGGCGGCGCGAGACTATTCGCGCGCCTATGTGCATCATCTCATCAAGTCGGGCGAGTTCCTGGGAGCGATGATCCTGTCGTGGATCAACACGGTCTTCTATCAGGACTTAATGGCCGCCATGCGCGCCGCCATCGCGGAAGGCCGGTTCGATGCGTTCGCCGCAGATGCGCGCGCGCGCATCACAGCACGGGCGGCGTGAGATCGCGCGCCGTTTCGCGGGACATCTGGCGCTCGCGGTGTACGAGATACAATCCTGAGCCAACGACAACGGCCGAGCCGAGCAGCGTCCAGCGGTCCGGGACATCGCCGAACACGATATAGCCGAGGCTCACCATGCTGATGAGCTGGAAATAGAGGAACGGCGACACGCTTGATGCCGGCGCCAGCCTGTAGGCGAGGATCAGCAGGTAATGTCCGAGGCCGCCGAACGCGCCAAGGCTCAGCAGCCACAGCCATTGCACCGCCCCGTCAGGCCAGACCCAGCCCGCGAACGCGAACGGCGCGCCAAGCACGGTTCCGGCGATGAGCGCATAGAACAGCGTTACCAGCGGCGGATCGAAGGGCGCGAGCTTGCGCGTCACCAGCATGAACAGCGCATACGCAAGCATGGCGATGAACGAGATGAGGAACGCCGGGTGCACTTCGGCAATGCCGGGGCGCACGACGATCAGAATGCCGAGAAAGCCGGTAATGATCGCCAGCATACGGCGCCAGCCGACCCACTCGCCGAGGAACGGTCCGGCAAGTGCGGCAACGACAAGCGGCGCCAGGAACGCGATCGACACGGTCTGGTCGAGACGCAGATATTGCACGGCGATGAAATTGCACGTCGTCGTCGCCACCATCAAGAACGAGCGCGTGATCTGCCAGCCGAGTTTCTTCGTCTTGAACAGATCCGGTATCGCTTGAGGCCCGAGAATTGCGGTCATCAGCAGCATCTGTCCGGCAAAGCGCAGCCACACCACTTGCGCGGTATGCAGTTGGGAATGCGACACGAGATACTTGGCCGTCGTATCGAGGCACGAAAAGAGCGTCACCGCCGTGCACATCAGAAGGATGGCCTTCAGACGGTCGGGAAGCGCGGCGACCAGATTGGGGACGTGACGCGTCGGCACGGGATATCATGACCAGTTTGGCGCATCTGACGACGCGCGTGTGGGAGGGGTGAGTCGCAGGCGCCATGCTTAACTCAATTCGCCGTGAAATGGGGCGCATGGCAGCCCTGCGCGCGACAGTGCGCGGGCATCCAAAAGGCGTGTCTTCGTGGCAAATTTAGCCGTGACCATCTGCGCGGCGGCCGAAAGTGCGGCAACTCTTGCCAGCGGACTGAAAGACCTTTAAGCGCACTCCCTTGGGGGCCCGTAGCTCAGCGGTAGAGCATCTGACTTTTAATCAGAGGGTCGTTGGTTCGATCCCAACCGGGCTCACCATACTTTTCAATGGATTGGCGACGATCGAGCGCCTCCGTTTGGCTCCGCCGTGCAGGCTAGGAGCCGCGACATTCGCGGCGTTTGGGTGATGCGCGTCCGCCAAGTAAATGGCGTCAGCCGGCGGCCATCGCCCGCTATCAGTTTCCCGGCAACGCCAAGCTCATGGCAGCGGCCAAGTTTACCCCGTCTCGATGTTGAGAATAGCGGGCGTCAAGTCGCGCGGCACGGGACGTTTGATACCCACGGCAAGACCATCGGGCGTACTGTCAAACGGGCGCGTGGTACTAGGTTGGGCGCGGCAGTGTCAGCGTGACTTTGACCGTCGCCGCGTCGTCGGGCAGCGAGGACGCTTGAAAGCCAAGCCGCGTCGCCATGTTGATCATCGTTGTGTTTTCGGCGAGCACGAAGCCGTGGATTTCTTCAACACCCTCGCTTTCGGCGTAGGCGATGAGGTGGTTCATCATCGTCCGGCCGAGGCCTTTGCCCTTGAGCGCCGAGCGCAACAGGATGCTGTATTCGCCGCGCTTCAAATCCGGATCGAGGGCGATCCGAACCACGCCGAGCAACGTTTCGGTCGGACCGTCTGACGCTTTTCCATCGCTGACGACCGCGACGAACGCCATTTCGCGCGCGTAGTCGATCTGCGTGAAGCGCGCGATGGCGCGATGCGAGAGATCGATGCGCGGCGCGAAGAACCGCATGCGCATGTCGTCCTTGGTGACGTTCTTGAAGAAATCGGCGTAGAGCGGTTCGTCATGCGGCCGGATCGGGCGCAGCGTCACGACGCCGAGGTCCGGCAATGTGACCGTCTTCACCCAGGACAGCGGGTAGGGCTTGATGGCCAGCGGCCGGCGCGTTGGCGATTGCGGCGGCGACAGGCGAATGCGACCGTCGATCGCGATGACGCCGTTCTCGTCCACCAGCAGCGGATTGATATCGAGTTCGCGGATTTCAGCGTGGCGGGCCACGAGGTCGCTGACCTTCAGCAGTACGTCGACGAGTGCCTGCATGTCCACGCGCGGGCGATCGCGATAGCCAGCGAGCAGGCGCGCGATCCGCGTTTCGGCAATCAGTTGGCGGGCGAGGACATCGTCGAGCGGCGGCAGGGCCAGCGCCCGATCGGCCATCACTTCCACGGCTGTTCCACCGGCGCCAAAAAGCATCAGCGGTCCGAACGTCGCGTCCTCGCTCATGCCGAAGATGACTTCGTGCGCCCGTGGACGCCGGATCATCGGCTCAACCATGAAGCCTTCCAAGCGTGCAGTGGGCATTTGATGGGCAACACGGGCCAGCATCTCCTCGGCGGCGAGACGCGCCGCTGTCGCGCTTTCGATCGCGAGCCGCACGCCGCCAACGTCGGACTTGTGTGAAATATCGCCCGATAAAATCTTGACGACGCACGCCCCGTGCGCCGCGATGAGGTCTTCCGCGATGGAAAATACGTCGGCGGGCGTGGCTGCAACCCGGCTTGGCGATACGGGAATGCCAGCTGCGGCGAAGATATCCTTGGCTTCAATCGAGGTCAGCATGAACCGGCCGCTGGCCTGCGCGGTATCGATCAGCCGGCCTATTTTCGCGCTGACGTCGCCGGCCTCCATGGGTGTGAGCGCAGGCGTGCGCATCAACTCCGTCTGCGCGCGGGCATGACGGACGAGCTGCATAAAGCCCGACACGGCGTCGCTCGGCGTTTCAAACGTTGCGATTTCGGAACGCGTGAAGAGATCGCGGGATGCATGCGCGGCACCATCGCCAAGCCAGCAGGTCAACAGCGGTTTGGCATAGCCTGCCGTTTCGCGGCGGCGATGGTGCACATCGACGACGGCGGCGGCATTGTCGAGCGGAGACGCCAGCGCCGTCGGGCATTGCATGGCGAGGATGGCGTCGGCATCGGCTTCATCCATCAGCACGTCGAGCGCACCGGCAAAGCGCTGAGGCCCGGCATCGCCAATAATATCGACCGGGTTCGCGTGCGACCACGCGGCAGGGAGAATGGCATTCAATCGGTTGCGGGCGCCATCTGACAACGTGGCCATGGTGCCGGCGGCGTCCTGCAACTCGTCGGCGGCCAGAACGCCGGCGCCGCCGCCGTTGGTCAGGATCATCAACCGCTCGCCCGTCAGGCGCGGCATGCGTGCCAGCATCTCGGCAGCGGCGAAGAGTTCGGGAAGCGTTTTCACCCGCAGCAAACCCGTGCGGCGGAAGGCTGCGTCATACGCCGCGTCGGCGCCGGCCAGTGCGCCGGTGTGGGACATCGCGGCGCGCGCACCGGCTTCGTGCCGCCCCGCCTTCACCACGACGACCGGCTTCACGCGCGCGGCGCGGCGTGCGGCCGAGATGAACTTCGGCGCGCCGGTCAGCGCTTCCATGTAGATCAGGATGGCGCGGCTTGCGGTATCGGAGGCGAGATAGTCGAGGAGATCGCCGAAATCGACGTCGATCATATCGCCGAGCGAGACGACGTGGCTGAAGCCGATGCCTCGCGCAGCCGACCAATCGACCATGCTGGTGATGATGGCGCCCGATTGCGACAGGAACGCCAAGTCTCCGTTGAGCGGCGCGCGGTGCGAAAAGCTGGCGTCAAGCTTCATGCCCGGCACCATGAGACCCAGACAATTGGCGCCTTGAATGCGCAGGCACGACGGTCGTGCCGCATCGAGGATCTGGCGGCGTACGTCGGGCGTGATGCCGGCCGTGATGATCACCGCGGCGCGCGTGCCCTTGTCGGCGAGTGCCGAGATGACGCCTGGAATAGTCGCGGGCGGGGTCGCGATGATGGCGAGGTCGGGCGGCGATGGCAGCGCCGCGACGTCAGCGTAGCAGGCGAGGCCCTCGATCGTGGCGTGGCGCGGATTGACCAAATGGATTGGCCCCACGAAACCTGCCGCGAGCAGGTTCCGCGTCAGGATATTGCCGACCGAGCCCAATTGCGGACTGGCGCCGATCAGTGCGAGGGATGCCGGCTCTAGCAAGGCATCGAGATTTCGGATGGTCATGGGGCGGTTCGCGGGGCTCGGTTCGCGGGCTGGCGCTGAGGCTGGAGCAGCCCCACCAGACGCAATTACATAGGCACGAATGCGCGCGCGTTCGCCGGACGCGGCCGTATCGCCCCTTGATACCACGCGCGGCAATGCCGCGTGCGGGTGTTGCGCTATGCGCCCGTCAGCGCCAGCGTGCGGGCCGCCTTGAGGCGCTCGAAATCTTCCCCGGCATGATGACTGGAGCGGGTCAGCGGACTTGCCGAGACAAGCGCGAAGCCCTTCGATTGGGCAACCGTCTCGTAATTCTTGAAGTCTTCCGGCGTTACGTACTGTTTGACTTCGGCGTGTTTGCGCGTCGGCTGCAAATACTGGCCGATGGTCAGGAAGTCGACGTCCGCCGAGCGCAGATCGTCCATCACCTGCAGGACGTCGTCGCGCGTTTCGCCAAGGCCGACCATGATGCCCGACTTCGTGAACATCTGCGGATCGAGTTCCTTGACCCGCTGAAGCAGGCGCAGCGAATGGAAATACCGGGCGCCAGGCCGAATGCGCAGATAGAGCCCCGGCACGGTCTCAAGATTATGATTGAAGACGTCGGGCTTGGCGGCGACGACGGCTTCGAGCGCTCCGGGCTTGCGCAGAAAATCGGGCGTCAGCACTTCGATCGTCGCCTGCGGAGCGCTGGCGCGAATGGCGGTGATAACGGCCGCGAAATGCGCCGCGCCGCCATCGGAGAGGTCGTCGCGATCGACCGACGTAATCACGATGTGGGCGAGGCCGAGTTTGGCGACGGCGGATGCCACGCGCTGCGGTTCATCGCCGTCGAGCGGCAGCGGCAAGCCCGTGCGCACGTTGCAGAAGGCGCAGGCGCGCGTGCAGGTGTCGCCCATGATCATCATGGTGGCGTGACGCTGCGACCAGCATTCGCCGATGTTCGGGCATCCGGCTTCTTCGCAGACCGTGGTCAGGCCGTGCTCGCGCACGATGCCCTGGGTGTCCTTGAAGACGGGAGAATTCGAGGCCTTGACGCGGATCCAGTGCGGTTTCTGCAACTGGGGCGTGTCTGGGCGCGCCGCCTTTTCCGGGTGGCGTGGCGCCGCCTTTTCCGTGTCTGCGTTGCGGGTATCGATCAATGTCACCATGGCCACCGCGCCTGTTCCTTGTGGCTCTCACATATGAGCCGCCAGGTCGCCGCTGGCAAGTTCGCCTTGCGCATCAGGATGCTGCGGCGGATTGGGCAGGCTCGGCGGCGTGAAGCCAATCGAGCGCGAATACGGTGGCCGAGCAGGACGGAATTGAGAGACGGCGCACATCAAAAGCGACGGTCCGGTGCGCGAAGAGGATTGTGGAGAGGTGCCTTGGCTCTCAGTGCGAAAGAACCAGATGGGGGCTGCTGCTGAGGCAGCGCAGGCGGTGAGCGGCGCTTCTGGGATGCGACGAGGCTCAAACGCAGCTTTCACGGGGCGCTCAGGCCTAAGTGCCGTGCAGCGTGGCGGCAGAAACGAAGAAGGGAATACCGGCCGACCCCGACGGGAGTCTAAAGGCGACCGGTATTCCCTTTTTAGTGAGCGGTGCGGGTTACCCCGCACCGAAAGTGTGTGTGTGTCGGTTAGACGGATCAGAAGAAGATCACCGCGCCGCCGAGAACCATGTCCACGTCTTCGATCGACGGGTTGGTGCCATCAGCAAGGCCGAGGTCGAGCTCGTGGTGACGATACTTCAGCCACAGCGACAT
>JBOFCQ010000287.1:0-10181 GCA_051646145.1 Hyphomicrobium sp. | reverse complement strand
CACCTATCTGGCGCTGACGTTCCTGTTTGCGCTGTTTCTGCTGCTCCAGCACAGCGATCTTCGCGATCGCGTCGTGCGCGTTGCTGGCACCGACAACATGACAGAGACAACGTCGGCCATGAGCGAGGCCGGCGAACGGCTATCGCAGCTCTTTCTGATGCAGGCGGCGTTGAATGCCGGCTTCGGTCTCGTCGTCGCCATAGCGCTCGCCGTCATCGGCTTGCCGAATGCCATGCTTTGGGGCGTCGTCGCGGCCTTGATGCGGTTCGTGCCGTTCATCGGCTCTCTGCTCGCAGCCGTGCCGCCCATGCTACTCGCGGCGGCGGTCGATCCAGGCTGGGGCATGTTCATCGCCACCGTGCTCGTGTTCGCGATCGGCGAACCGGTCATGGGACACGTTGTCGAACCGCTGGTGCTTGGCAAGCGCGCGGGGCTGTCTCCGTTCGCCATGGTCATCGCCGCGAGTTTCTGGGCGCTGGTTTGGGGCCCAGTCGGCCTCATCCTGGCAGCACCGTTGACGATGTCGCTCGTCGTCCTCGGCCGCTATATCTCGGGGCTCGAGTTTTTCACGGTTCTGCTGGGTGATGAACCGGCGCTCTCGCCTCAGGAAACGTTTTATCACCGATTGCTTTCCGACGATTCCATCTCGGCCGCGCAGCAGTTGGAGGATGTGGCCGACGAGGGGACGGCGTTCGATGTTTCCGACGGCGTCGTTCTGCCGGCGCTCCATCTTGCAACCATGGACCAGCGACGCGGCCGCTTCGACCGCGAAGGGCTGTCTGAATTGCGCGACACCATGGGCAGCGTCATCGGCCTCGTGACGGAGCCGGCAAGCGACAAAGCGCCGGCGGCATCGGGCGCGCAACAGGATGTGCTTGTCGTGCCGGCGCGAGGGATGATCGATACGGCCGCCGCGGATTTCGTCGCGGCGATGCTGCAGCGTATCCCATCCTTGGCGCCGCGTGCGTCTGGCGGCACGTCCGGGTTGACCGCGCTTTCGGATGCGCGGACGGCCATCGACAAAGACGAGCTAGAAACATTGGTTCTGGTCACTGTCGGCGGTATCGAACCGCAACAACTGCAATTCATCGTGCGCCGCGCGATGCGCGATTTCCCGACGACCCGCATTCTGGTGCTCGACTGGGGACGCGGGCTGTCGGCGCGTCGTGCGAGCGACCGAAATTCTGACATTGCGGTACCCGTTGCCGCGACGTATCGCGATTTGACCGACGCGCTGCAATTGCGGATGGCGAAAGAATCCGCGCCGGCGAAGCCAGTCCGCGCGCTGGATGCGTTGCAGGCCGTATAAGCAGTGGGCTCAGCCTGCTCGACGTTATCGCGCCTTAACGCGCGACCCGTAACTAGTGGTTAACACTGCCTTGCGCAGCTTTGTCCGCCGGCGCAAGAGCGACCGCGCGTGCGGCTGCCATCTTAATAGCGCCTTGACAATGCGTCGCGCGCCGGATCGGCAAATTCAAAATTTCCATGAAACGAACAGGCCCTACGCGCGTTCTACTCATGCAGTGCGGCGGTCACATTGTGGCGCTGCGCGTTAGTCAGATCGCAATTACGATGAGGAAACTGCAAAATGAAGAACGTTGTCTTGTGGCTGCTCGGCGTGCCGATTTCTCTGCTCATCGTCCTCAATCTCGTAGGCGTGCTCTAAACCAATAGAGCGCCGCCGCGAAAGCCGGAAAAGGAGCGAGCGATGACAATTTCGATCGCAACCGTCAGTGATTACGTTGCCGGACGCCTTGATACAGACGCCGCGTCTTTCGTCGAACGCGCGGCGCGTCAGGATATTTGCTTGGCGCGCCGTGTGGTCGAGGCGCGCATGATTCAGCAGCGCGTACGGGCGCGGTTGAAGCAGACAGCTTCGTAACAGCGCTGGTTTGGACGTGCGCTCGCGCGTCGGCGGCAACTCAATACATCATAAGGTCGATGCATCAGTCCGTTTGCAAGCTTGCCTTGCAGACAATTCATGTCTGACGACTGTCTCGACGCTGCCGCGCTCGCACCTTCACGCGTGGTGTCGAAAAATCTTCGCGATTTTCTCGCGATCGTCACCAGCATCATTCAGCGAAGCGTTTGCCAATTTTTGACACCGTCCGGCTTGTCCGGCGCGCGCATGGCCGTGCCGGCCCTACCGCTCGAATCAATCCAATCTTTGTCGTGTCAAATGACGTGGTGCTGAGATCAGCAACCTCCTACGACGCTCGTGTCAAATTGAACCTTGATAGGAAAGCGCATAGAGAAACCGACATTGGGGTATGCACCTCGATTGTGGGCGATCCTGGCTCTGATTGCGGGATCGAGCGCAATATTCGTTGCGGCCGGAACGGGATCTGGCATCCAGCTCATCACGCACACGCTGTTTGTGCAGCAGGAGCTGGATCGGCTATCGCAATCGGCTCAGGAAATCGAAACGGGGCATCTCGGTTATATCGCGACATCGAATGAACGATACATAGCAACATATGCCGGCGCCAAATCGCGGGCTTATGTGCATCTCGATGCATTGCAGGCCTTGGTCAACGACAATAGCGAGCAAGCCGCGCTCGTATCCAGTCTCAAGCCTCTGCTTCGCTCACACCTGACAGTTGCGGATGACAATATAGCGGCCGTTCAATCGGGACGCGATGCGATGGCGCGCGCGTCGCTCGCACACCGCCAGACGGAACGCGTCATGGACGAGTTGCGCAGTCTGATCGCGCGCGTGCGTGCACAGGAAGACGAACTCTACGCAGTGCGAGACGTCGCCTATCAGCGTCGGCGCGTGCTGCTCGCTCTGGCATTGCTGGCCTCGATCTTCGGGACCGCCGGGCTGGCCTACACGCTTTATCGCGTCGATCGCGCGCGCCGCGCTGAGATGGTGCACTCGAACCAGGAATTGGCGCACGCGGCGTCGGTCATGGAGCATCGCGTCGCTGAGCGTACGCTTGAACTGGCAAAAGAACGCGATCGCGCGGAAGCACTGTTGCGTGATGTCACGCACCGCATCGGCAACATGCTGAATTTGGTTGTCGGCTTTCTCAATCTCCATATTCGCCATGCATCCGAACCGGCCGTCGTGCAGACGCTGACGGAAGCGCGCACCCGCGTCTATGCGATCGCCAGTGCGCAGCGGCGCATGAATGTCGCCCACGATCTGGAATTGGTGCGCATCGATCAGTTGATCGCCGGCGTCATGGAAGACTTGAGCGACGCGCAGTCGAGCCAGAATGTCCGCATCGTCGTTGATATCGCGCCGCTCTATGTGGCGGCGAATGTCGCGACGACATTGTGCGTGCTGACGCAGGAATTTGCCGTCAACGCGCTGAAGCACGCATTTCCGGACGGTCGTCGCGGTACAATTGAAATCAGTCTCGCGGAAATGCCTGTCGCCGGCGCTGTTTTGACGGTGACGGACAACGGTATCGGGCAAACCCGTGCACGCACCGAGGCTGACGATCAGCCGGCAGGCGGTCTCGGCAGCAAGATCACGGAACGTCTCGTTCGCCAGTTTGATGGCGCCATTCACATTGCGTCCGCAAACCAATCCGTTGGCACCATGGTCGTCGCCAAATTGCCGGCACTCGCCGTGACGCGGGCCGCGGCGACTGTCGAGCCCGGCCAATAACGCGCAAAGCGCGCTCGCAAAGCTATGCGGCAGCCCAAAGGTCACGGTAGCGCGGCGACAGTGTCAGGCTTGGCGGGCGTGCCAGCTTGGGTGGCGGATCGGCGATGCCCTGGTGCAGATAGGCGAGCGCGGTCTCAACGCCGTGCGCCGTGTACGGCTTGGCGACCAGCCCGATGGCGCCCGCCCAGTCGTCCGGTATGCGCGCGGAATTGGCGCTCATGAATACGGCTTTGGTTTCGGGTTTATCCGCAATCTTGCGCACGATGTCGACACCGGTTGGACCGTCGGTCAACTGGATATCGACGAAGGCGAGGTTTGGCGCCGTCGTATCGAGCAGGTGCAAGGCGTCGGCCGTATTCGTCGCCACGCCCACGACGTTGCAGCCGAGTTCGATCAGCATGTATTCCAGGTCAAGCGCCACAAGGACTTCGTCCTCGACGATAAGCACGCGAAGTGAGGTCAAGAGCTTTACTCCAAGGGGAAAGAGAGCACTGCACGCCGGCCGGTCGCCGTGGCGTGGAACGCAACTGTGCCGCGCACTTGGCGCAATAACGCTTCAACCAACTTGTGATTGCCGGCAAGCGCCGGGGCGACCGGATGCGATGGCACGTGCCCGATCGTGGTCACGTCGGTTGCGACATCGGCGTGTGATGCGATATCGATAAAGATGTTCGCCGTTCTCTCGCCCGGAGCGACAGCAAATGAGAGAACGGCGCCGTCGTGCGACAGGTTTGCAGCGCGCAACAGCGTCGTGATGACTTCATTCAAAATGAGCGCCGCTGCCGACGCCATGCGATTTGGCAGCATCGCGGTCGCCACGTCGAAGCGCAGCGTGACGGCGTTGCCGGCATAGGCGGCCGTGATATCAGGGGCCAAGTCTTCGACCAGTTGTCCGACATCGAACGACCCAATCCGATCGGGATTGTTCAAGCGCCGGTTGACCGCGCCGAGCGCATCGACACGCTTCTTCAGCGAGAACAATGAGCTGCGCTCTTTAATATCGCTCGCGTTCTTGATCTGAATGGTGATCATCGACGAGATCATTTGGATGTTGTTGCGCACGCGGTGATGCAGTTCGTGCAGCAGCAGCGCTTTTTCGTCGACGAGCTGCTTCATGGCGGTGATGTTGTGCGTGATGTCGACGGTCTGCGAGGCGACCTCCGCTTCAAGCGCAGAGTTGCGTACCTCGAGATCGGTGACTTCACGGCGACGTTCGGATGCATCAAACTGCGCGCCGAGGAAATAATCGACGCTGCCGTTTTCCCCGAAGACCGGGCTGATATAGAGGCCGTTCCAGAAAGTCGAGGCATCCTTGCGATAGTTGAGGATGTCAACGGTGACCGACTGCTCGCGATCGAGCGCAGATCTGATGGTCGCGATGGTTGCCGGATCAGTTTTCGGACCCTGCAGGAAGCGGCAGTTGCGGCCGATGACGCTATCCGCGTCATAGCCAGTCAGCCGATAGAAGGCCGCGTTGGCGTACACGATCGGCATGTCGATCTGGCGGGCGTCGGAGAGCAGGAACGACATGCCGCTCAATTCGAAAATCTGCGACAGTCGGTCAACGTCCGCCTGTTTCAAGGCGGATTTTCCGGCGAGGCCGCCATGAGCGATGCGCGGAATGTTCGAGAGATAGTTGGCCGCGAATGTGCCGACCATGGCGGCCTGCTGATGGCTCGCCGTTGCCCTATTGATAGTGTGTCCGCCTTCAGTGTTCATTGCCCGCTCCATATGCAGTCGAACGACGTTGCCGCGGTATGGTTCCAGACCACCAGAGTGCATCGCGGTACACCGTGTCTGTCCTCCTACAGATTGTTTCGAAATGGCCGCATAAGCGGCGCTTTTCGCGCTTTAAAAGCGGGCTAATCACGATAGCCACCCGAGGCCGCCGCGAGACAGTTAGCCCTGGCTTTGACGACGTGGATGGCGGTGTCGGCCGTCCCGAAGAACACCGCTGGTAATTGACTCAAAACAGCGCTTGGCCGTTCCGGCGCGGGAACTCCGCGGGCATGCTGACAGACCAATGCCCCGCCGAGGAGCGGACGTCGCAAGCATGTTAACGTTTCAATTTTTGCAAAGCTGCTTTGCAAAGCTGCCTTGCGATGCCTCTCGACAAGTCGCCTTTGCAGCAACCGACGCCGACCGTCAGGCCGCCGTGCCATCGGCGTTCGGACGTAACGTCGATGGGCCCCGGCAGTTCCGGCGATCTGATCGTGGAACTGTTATCGCACCAGGCGTGTTGTTCTTACGCCTATATGGCCGGGCCTCATCCCCAATCCGAGGCGCGTACAGCCCGCAGCTTGCCCCCTGGCTGCGGGCTGTCTTTTTGTTTGGGCGGCGCGGCTCAGTCCTTTCAAGTCACCTCCGCTCCTGCTTTCGTGGCTGAGGCGCGGCCTGCGCGCGTCGCCACTTCCATGTCGATCTCGATCGTATGCACCGTGCCCGATGTGCTGGCGGCCAGCGGGATGACGACCTGGCCGTCGCTGTCAGGTGCGAGCGCAACGCCGTCCATCCGCGCCGACGCAATCCCGCGATTGACCGCGCCTGCGTTCTTGACACGGATGGCGTAGGTAGAGCCCTCGTATCGATAGGTCACCGAAAATTGTGGCCACGTTGACGGGATCGTCGGTCGAATTGTGAGCGTCTGACCGATCTTGCGCACACCGAGCAGATGTTCGACGGCGGCCCGGTACAGCCACCCGGCCGATCCCGTGTACCACGACCACCCGCCGCGCCCGCGATGGGCGCCGATTGCATAGACGTCCGCCGCGATGACATACGGCTCCAGTTTGTAGCGGCGCGCGTCGCTGCGCGTTGCTGTGAGCGTGATGGGGTTCAGCATGGCGAGTAATGCGCCCGCTGCATCGCCGTCGCCCATTTCGGCCAGCGCAATCGCGCTCCACGCGGCGGCGTGTGTGTACTGTCCGCCATTCTCGCGAATACCGGGCGGATAGCCCTTGATGTAGCCGGGATCGACCGGCGCGCTATCGAACGGCGGCGAAAACAACAGTGCGAGCTTGGCATCATCGTCGATCAGATGGTCTTTGACGGATGCCATCGCTTGCCGGCTGCGCGCCGAAATCGTCGTCCCGGCGAGAACACTCCAAGATTGCGCGATGGCATCGATGCGGCATTCCGGGCTGAGCGCGGAGCCAAGCGGCGTGCCGTCGTCGAAGTATCCGCGCCGGTACCACGCGCCATCCCACGCTTCGCGGTCGAGGGATGCGGCAAGCGCGTCGGCATGCCGGCGCCATCGCAATGCGCGATCGCTATCGCCACGGCTGTCAGCATGCGGTGCGAACGCGCGTATGCACGCGATCAAGAACCAAGACAGCCAGACGCTCTCGCCTTTGCCTTCGATGCCGACGCGGTTCATGCCGTCGTTCCAGTCGCCTCCGCCAAAAAGCGCCAGCCCGTGCTGCCCAGTCGTCAGACTTCTGTCGATGGCGCGCGCGCCATGCTCATAGATGGTCGCCGTCTCGTCCGAAATGCCGGGTAGAAAATAGTTCTCGTGCTCGTGCGGCTCCAGCGTCGGGCCGACGATGAAGGGTACCTGCGCATCAAGGATGCCGACATCGTCGCTCGTGCGCACATAGTGCGCCGTCACGTAAGGCAGCCACAGACAACTGTCTGCAATCCGCGTGCGAATGCCGTGGCCCGACGGCGCAAGCCACCAGTGCTGCACATCGCCTTCCGGAAACTGCCGTGCCGCCGCCGTCAGGATGTGTTGTCGCGTCAGGTCCGGCGCGATTGCCGCGAGCGACATGGCGTCTTGAAGCTGATCGCGGAACCCGAAAGCGCCGCCGGCCTGATAGAGCCCTGAGCGCGCCCACATGCGGCAGGCAAGCGATTGGTAGGGCAGCCAGCGATTGACAAGCAGGTCAAGCGCGCGGTCAGGCGTCTCGATGGTGAGCGTGTCGAGCAGCCCGTCCCAATGACGGATCGCCGATTTCAACTGGGCCTCGGCGTTGGCGCCTTTGTAGTGCCGCACCAGGCGTTCCGCCGCGCTGCGATCCTCGGCATCGCCGAGAACGATATGTAACTCGGCTTCGCCGGTGGCATCCAAGTCAAGACGCGTCTGCAAAGCCGCGCACGGATCGCGACCTGAGCCGGCGGAGGGTGTCATGGTGCGGCCAACGGCGAGTGCGGCAGGATTGTCGACGGTGCCGTTGGCGCCGATGAAGTCATGACGGTCGGCGGTCCATTGCGAGAGCGGCCGCGAGAGGACCGAAAACGCCACGCGCCCCGGAAAGAAATGGCTCCACGGGTTGCGCGCATAGATGGCGCCGGTCGTGCTGTCGAACTCGGTTGTGACCTGCGGGCCTGATGCGCGCCGGTTTGAGCCGAGCACCCACTCGGCGTAGGACGTGACGGAGAGGCGGCGCGGGCGGCCGGAGACATTGCGCACGGTCAGTCGCGATATCTTCACGGGATCGTCGATTGCAACGAACTGTTCGAGCACCAGTGCGATGCCGCGCGAGGTATGTTCAAAGCGCGTGTACCCTTGACCATGCGCGATGTGATAGGGCGCGGCGTGATCGCGGATGGGAGACGCGGTTGGTCCCCAGATTTCACCGGTATCCTCGTCGCGTACATAGATGACCTCGCCCGGACGATTGATGACCGGGTCATTCGACCAAGGCGTCAACTGGCGTTCGCGGCTGTTGACGGCAAACGTGTAGCCAGCGCCTTCCGCTGAAACCTGGAACCCGAACGTCGGATTGGCGATGACGTTGATCCAGGGTGCGGGTGTCGTCTGTCCGCCGTCGAGCAGAACGACATATTCGTGGCCGTCGTTTCGAAAGCCGCCGAGGCCGTTAAAGAATTCGAGATCGGCGGGGGTCGTCAGTGTGAACGAGACATCGCGGGGCGCGTGCCGAACAGGCGGCGGCTTTGCATTTTTGCTCGGGCTGGACAGCTTGATCAACTGTTCCGATAGCGCGCCGCGGCTAGCCACCAGTACAGCACGCGCCGCGGCCGGCAGCGTCGCCAGTGTTTCCGGCGCCGCGAGATCGGAGCGCAGCAGATAGACGGAGCCTTTCGAATTATCGCGCACCAGGCGATGGCGGCTGGAGATCGTCTGGCACAAGGCCTCGAGCGCCACCTGCAACTCCTGCTGATAGGATGCCGCGTGGTCGTTGAGGATGACGAGATCGATTTCGATGCCTTTGCTGCGCCAGTATTCGAACGCGTGCAGCATCTGCCGGACGAGGCCGATATCGGCGATTTCGTCGATGCGCACCAGCACGATCGGAAGATCGCCGGAGACGCCGAGCGGCCATAGCTGTTGATAGCCGAGCGCGCCGGCCTTCATCACACGCTCGGACGCCCTCAAGACGGGCGACCCGTGGAGCACGGCGCTTGCGAGCTGCTGGAACAGCATGGCCTGATCGGCGTCGATGCCGACGTGCCTGAGTTCAACGAGGCCCTGCGTCCAGGCGAGCGTCGCCATCCGCGCGAATGCCGGCGGGCTCGCGTACTTCTCAATCAGCGGTTCGAGCTGTGCGCGCGTCTCGGCGATGGCCAGCCAGTAGCACACGCGAACGGTCTGTCCGGGAGCAACAGTGAGCCGTTGGCGCACCGCGAAGATGGGATCGAGAACCGTTCCGATCGAGTTCGAGAGCGGCTGTGCGCCGATGACGGCAAGCGGTGACGCGAGCGAGCGTCCACGGCCGATGAACTTCAACCGGTCCGTCTCGAATTCCATCTCTCCAGGCGCGCCGTCCGATGTGACGAAGGCGGCGACGGTGATCGTGCGGTCATTAGGCCCGCGACGGCGGCGTGTCGCGTAAAGCGTGCGCGATGCGGCATCAAATGCCGTCTCGACAAACAGTTTCGAAAACGCGGGGTGCGCCGCGTCACTGTCGAGTGCCGCGAGAACCAGTTCGTCATAGTTGGTGAGATCGAGTGTGCGCGGCTTCTTGCCGGTGTTTGTGATCGCAATGCGCCGGCAGGTGACGTCATCCTCGGGCGAAACGATGATATCGAGTGTCGTCTTGAGCGTGCCATCGGTGCGTGAAATCTGCACGCGGTCTTCCGCGAAAGCGGCCTCATAGGATGTCGGCGCTTGACCGGCCGGCTGCAGCCCGACCGACCACATGGCCCCCGACTGCTTATCGCGTACGTAGAAATACGAGCCGAGGTTATCGAGCGTTGGATCGGCCTGCCAGCGCGTCACCGCCAGGCCTTTCCAGCGGATGACGCCGGAACCTGCCGCCGTTGTCAGAACATTCAGGCGGCCATTGCCGACGACGTGGCTGTCGGGGGTCGGCCCACTCGGCGAAACGATCCGGCGTCCGGCCGAAAGTTCGACATCGTCATCATCAGGGCGCACCTTGATCAGCGTTGCGCGCGGCGCTTCCTTTGGCACGAGGCGCGGCGCGCGTTCCTGCAGCAGCAGTTCGGCTGCCTGCACCATCGGTGCGGCGTGGAAATAACGCGCGATGACTTTGTCGAGCACCGTGTTGGCGAGCGCCGCGATCGTCATGCCCTGATGGTGCGCCATGTAGGCTTTGATCACTGTCTTGTTCTCGCGATCAGCCACACGCGTCGGCGTGAAGTC
>JBOFCQ010000266.1:0-10290 GCA_051646145.1 Hyphomicrobium sp. | reverse complement strand
TCGTCGGACTGGGCGGACACGAGTGTGCCATAGAGCGTCTTGATTCGCTCAGCCTCGGCGAGCGGCGTTTGCAGCGCACGGGCGATGTCGAACGACATATGCTGCGAGCCGACGGGCACCACTTCCGCGCCAACGAACTGGCCATCCGCAAAGAGCGAGATCGAGGCCGTGCCGGCGCCGATGTCGATGCAGGTGACACCGAGCGCGCGCTCCTCGGCGCTCGTCACCGCAAGCCCGCTGGCATACGGCGCGACGACGAGGCTTTCGCACTTCAGGTAGCAGCGCTCGATGAGCAGCAGCAGATTTCTAATCGGCGCTTCGTCGGCCGTCACCGCATGCAGATCGGCCGTCAGCTTATGGGCTGCGAGGCCGCGCGGCTCGCTGACGCCTGCCGTGCCGTCGATACGAAAGCCGAGACGGTTGAGATGCACCAGCATGCGCCCGTCGCGTTCGGCGTAGGCTTTGCCGGCATTGAGCACGCGGTCGATATCGTCATCGTCGACGACGCCGCTGTCGATCGGCGCGCTCGCCGCGAAGTGCTGCGACGACAGACGGCCGCTGGCGACCGACACGATAACGCTGTCGAGATTGACGCCGGCGGCGCGCTCCGCCTGGCCGAGTGCCGCCCTGACCGCGATTTCCGCTTCATCGAGATCCGTCAGAACGCCGGCCTTCACGCCGCGCGAACGATGCAGGCCAAGCCCGGCGATGCGGCTTGGCTGCACTTCGCGCACGCCGCGCGCGGTCGCTGCGTCGGCGATCAGCACCGCCGCCGCCACCTTGCTGGTTCCGATGTCGAGCAGCCCGACAATGCGGCTGCCTTTGCGATCTGCGCCATTGCGGCTCATGGGCGGCGCTCCGTGGCGGCCGTCTGCAGGCCAAGGGCTCCACCGTGCTCGCGTGCTGCGCCGGCGTTTGCTGCCGCTCCACGTGTTGCCGGGCGCAGCGCGATCCGCCCCGGCGTGCGCACATCCACAATGAACGGCGCGCCGGTCATGGTGCGCTTCAGCTCGAGCCGGTTGGCAAAGGCCGTCAGGCCTTCGTCCTCGCGATCGGCTGCGAGTTCGAGGCGCGAGCCGTTCTTGAACACGATCGACCAGCGCCGCTCCGCGATGCGCTCGCTGAAGGCCACTTGCGCCGTAAGCTCTGGATGGCGCCGCAGCGCCGACAAGAGGGTTTGCTGTTCGGGCGGCGCGCCTTCACCCGCAACGATCGGCAGCGGCCAGCGCGACGGATCGACGAGTGAGCCGAGCACGCGGCCGCCGGCATCGAGCAGATAACTCTTGTCGCCGCGCCGCCAGACGACCGCCGGGCGGCGCTCACGCACGCGGATGTCGAGCTGGCCCGGGAAAATGCGCGAAATCTGCGCGCTCTCGATCCAAGGCAGGCGGCTGAGGCGCTTCAACGCCGCATCCGCGTCAAAGGCTGCAAACGTGCGCACGTTGCCAAGATCGAGCGTATCGAAGATATCGCGGTCGGAGGTGTAGCGATTGCCGGTCAGGCCGACCTGATCGATGCCAAATCCGAGCAGCACGAGTGCCGACGCCATGCGTCCATCAAGTGCGAGTGTGATCGTTTGCCGATCGATCGCGCCGCTGAGACCGGCAGCCGCAACGCCGCCGCCCGCGATGATCAGTGCGATGAGGCCAGCAACGGCGCCATTGGAGCGCGACCGCGCTTTTTGCCGTGACATGCGGCGGCGATCACCGCGCGGAATTTCGAGTGCGAAGCGTGACCGCACGTTCGCGCGCGGCTCGGGCTTGCGGGCAGGCTGATGCCACATGCCCGCAGCGGCAGCGGCAGGCTCAGCGGGATACAGCGGTTCGCTCGGCGTTGGTGCATCGAGCACCCGCCACCAGAACCGCGACCC
Source organism: Hyphomicrobium sp. (assembly GCA_051646145.1). GTDB lineage: Bacteria > Pseudomonadota > Alphaproteobacteria > Rhizobiales > Hyphomicrobiaceae > Hyphomicrobium_B. Next base: position 8,420 of record JBOFCQ010000266.1, on the reverse strand, counting down.
TGCCTTCACCTGTTGCAACTCGCGTCCTCTATCAACCACCGAACGAGCGTGCCGAACGGCCAGCCCGCGTAACCCGCCAACTCCGGCACCAGCGACGTGCCCGTCATGCCCGGCTGGGTGTTGACCTCAAGACAGATCAACTCGCCCGTTCCGCCCGGCGTATCGTCGAAACGGAAGTCCGCGCGCGACACGCCGCGGCACCCCAGAGCCTGATGCGCCGCAAGGGTTAACTTCCGTACTGATTGGTAAACATCTGGTAAAAGTTGTGCAGGCAGCTCGTGTTTGGAGCCGCCCGGCGCGTATTTCGACTCGTAATCGTAGAAGGCGAGCCCCTTCAGCGGCACGATCTCGATAACGTCGGTGACGAACGTGCCGATGACGGCGCAGGTCAGCTCGCGACCGGCGATGAAGCGTTCGGCCATGACGATCTGATCGAGGTCGCCGCCGGCCGCGATCGAATTCGGCGGGCGCTCGGCGTCAGGCGGCACGATGACGACGCCGACGCTCGACCCTTCGGCCACCGGCTTCACCACGTAAGGTGGCGCTATGGCGTGCGCTTCAAGTGCCTGACGGCGGGTGAGCAAGCGCGCTTCCGCCACCGGCACGCCGGCAAGCTTCATGACGTCCTTGGCGCGCTCCTTGTGCATGGCGAGCGCGGACGCGAGCACGCCCGAGTGCGTATAGGGAATTTCCAGCAACTCGAGGATGCCCTGCAGGCAACCGTCTTCGCCGTATTGGCCGTGCAGCGCGTTGAAGCACGCCTCGGGCTTCAGCTTCGCCAGAACTTCGGCGACATCGCGCCCGGCGTCGATCTCGGTGACGGTATAGCCTTCGCCGCGCAAGGCCTCCGCCACGGCCGCGCCTGAGCGCAGACTGACTTCGCGTTCGGCCGAAAGGCCGCCCTTCAGAACAGCGACATGCGTGCGCGTGCGTTTCGGCGCCACACCAAGTTTCATGTCTCGGTCTCCGCCAGTGCCTCGCCGACCGGGCTGCCGGCACGCGGCAAGCCGAGGCGAATGATTTCCCAATTCAGCGTCACGCCCGACGTGGCACGAACGCGCGCGCGCACCGTTTCGCCGAGCCGTTCGACATCTTCGCCCGACGCCTGAGCGTCATTGATGAGGAAGTTGCAGTGCATCTCCGAAACCTTGGCGCCGCCGACGCGGAAGCCACGGCAGCCCGCCTCGTCGATCAGCTTCCACGCGCTATGGCCGGGCGGGTTCTTGAACGTCGAGCCGCCGGTGCGCTCTTTGATCGGCTGGTTCTTCTCGCGATAGGCCGCGACATCATCCATCTCTTTCAGAATTTCAGCCGGATCACCGGCCGCGCCCTGATAGGTCGCTTCCGTGAAAATCCAGCCGTCCTGAATGGCGCAATGGCGATACGTGAAGCCCATGTCGGCCAGCGTTAGCACGTGAATGTTGCCATCGAGATCGACCGCGCGAGCACCAACGAGCACGTCTTTCGTCTCCCGGCCGTGCGCGCCGGCGTTCATGCGCAGCGCGCCACCGATGGAGCCTGGGATACCGCGATAGAAAGCGAGTCCGGCGATACCGGCGTCCGCCGCCGCGCGCGCCACCTTCACGTCGGGAACGGCCGTGCCGCAGCGCAGGCGATGCCCGTCTTCAATTGCGATCTCGCTGAAGCCGCGCCCCAGGCGAATGACAACGCCCGGCACACCGCCGTCGCGCACCAGCAGGTTGGAGCCAAGGCCGATGACGTTGATCGGCACGCCATCCGGCAAGCGCTGCAGGAAGTACGAGAGATCGGCTTCGTCCGCCGGCATGAACAGCACCTGCGCCGCGCCGCCGACCCGGAACCACGTGACATCCGCGAGAGATGCGTTGGCCGACAGCCGGCCGCGCAGATCTGGCATCAGAGCTTTGAGATCGCCGGTCAGATCCTCAAACATCAGGTCTTGCCTCCTGCGGTCGTGGCGTCCGCCGCCAGCCATTCCGGCAACGCGTGCGCCCAGTCCGTCGACATGCCGGCGCCGAGGCAAATGACGGTATCGCCGGGCCGCGCCAGTCTGCGGATGGCGGGCACGAGCGATGGCACATCATCGACGGCCTCAACTGAGCCGTGGCCGCTTGCCGCAATGCCGCGCGCCAGCGCATGGCTGTCGATGCCCTCGATCGGGCTTTCGCCGGCGGTGTAGAGCGGCGCCACGATGACGCTGTCGGCATCCTTGAAGCAGCGCGTGAAATCGTCGAAGAGATCGCGCACGCGCGTGAAGCGATGCGGCTCGACGACGGCGATGACGCGCCCCTTGGCGCCGCCGCGCGCCGCCGCCAGGACGGCCAATATCTCCGCCGGATGATGGCCGTAGTCGTCATAGATCGCGACGTCGTTCCATTGCCCCGTGAACTGGAACCGCCTCTTGACGCCGGAAAAGCCGGCCATCGCCGTGCGGATTTTCGCGTCCTCGATGCCGGCTTCCGTTGCCACCGCAATCGCCGCAAGCGCATTGAGCGCATTGTGATGGCCGGGAAGGGGCACGGTGAACCCTTCGAGCTTGCGCGAGCCGCCCTTGACCAGCGACCCAAGCTCGGCGTCGAACGACGTCGTGTTGCCGTCGATGCGCACATTCGACAGCCTGAGATCGGCATCTGGGCTGGCGCCGTAAGTCAGCAGGCGGCGGCCGTCACGGCGCAGGTCGAGCCGTTCGACCATGGCGCGCACGACCGGATGATCGATGCACACGACGGCAAGGCCGAAGAACGGAATGTTCTTAAGGAACGCTTCGTATTCATGATGCATCACCTCGACGGAGCCGAAGTAATCGAGATGTTCGGGATCGATGTTGGTCACGATGCCGATTTCCGTCGGCAGGCGCGTGAACGTGCCGTCGCTTTCATCCGCCTCGACGATCATCCACTTGCCCTGGCCAAGGCGCGCATTCGAACCCCAGGCGTTGATGATGCCGCCGGTGATGACGGTTGGCTCGGTGCCGGCTTCCGTGAAAATGTGCGACAGCAGCGATGTCGTTGTCGTTTTGCCGTGCGTGCCGGTGACCGACACCGTTGAATAGAGCCGCATCAGTTCGGCCAGCATCTCTGCGCGGCGAATGATGGCGAGGCCTTTGTGGCGCGCGGCGGCAAGTTCCGGATTGGTGGCTTTGACAGCCGTCGAGATTACAACGTAGCGCGCCCCGATGAGATTGACCGCGTCGTGCCCGACGAACACGCGGATGCCCTTCGCGCGCAGCCGTTTGACGTTGGCGCTTTCCTTCTGGTCGCTGCCCTGCACCGTGTAGCCCTTGGCCACAAGAATCTCGGCGATGGCGCTCATGCCGATGCCGCCGATGCCGATGATGTGGAATGGGCCGATGTCACGCGGCATCTGCATTGGTCGAGTTCCCCGCTTCGTGAGTGTAGAAAGTGCCGGACGTCAGCCGGCCAGTGGGTTCAGTAGATGGAGGCCGACCGGTGCCGACCGGCCGCCGAGATGGCATGTCGTTGGCGCCGTTCGTGCCGTGGTTCGTTACACCAACGCGCCGCCGTTACGCGTGATTGCCGTCAGCCGAAAGCGCCAGCACGAAATCGGCGAGACGCTGCACGGCATCGGGACGGCCAGCACGCTTGGCGCCGCTGGCGGCGGCAGCCAGTACATCGGGCGCTGCAAGCAGCCGCGCGAACTCAGCCGTGAAGCGCTCGCGCGACAGATCCTTCTGCTCGATACACCAACCACCCCCCGCTTCGGCAAGTCTCAGAGCATTATTCAATTGATCATTGTCAAGAGCGTGCGGCAGCGGCACTAGGATCGAGGGGCGGCCGATGACGGTTAATTCAGCAACCGTGGATGCGCCCGCGCGCCCGACGACGAGATGGGCCGCCGCCATTTTCTCCGGCAAATCCTTGAAGAACGGCGCGACCTCGGCGGTGATGCCGGCCTCGGCATAGGCCGAATTGACGCGCGCCAGATCCTCGTCGCGCGCCTGCTGCACGACATGCAGGCGGCGGCGCATGGCCTCAGGCAATGCGAGCAGTGCGGGCGGCACACTGTCGGCGAAAAAGCGTGCGCCCTGGCTGCCGCCGAACACGAGCACGCGGAATGGGCCATCGGCTGTTACGGGTTCATAGCCGCGTGCCGCCGCCGCGATGACCGACTGGCGCACGGGATTGCCGGTGAACGTCACTTTGCCGGCGGTTGCGTCATCGAGATACTTGGTGCGTTCGAACGACGTGGCGATCGCGGTGACGCGCGGCGCCAGCATGCGGTTGGCGCGGCCAAGCACGGCATTCTGTTCGTGGATGGCGGTCGCAACACCGCGCAGACGCGCGGCCACGAGCGGCGGATATGTCGGATAGCCGCCAAAGCCGATGACGACGCTTGGGCGCACCTTGCCGATGATCGTGTAGGCAGCCTTGGTGCCGCGCGCCAAAGCCAGCGCCGTCTTGACGGCATCGACTGGCGAGCGGCTGGCGAGCGTTGCGGCCGGCACCTGGTGCACGGCGCGGGCCGGAAAGCCGGACCCATAGCGATCGCCGCGCATATCGGTGATGAGATCGACAGCGACGCCGCGCCCGATCAGTTCCTCGGCCAAGGCAAACGCGGGAAACAAATGACCGCCGGTGCCGCCGGCCGCCAGCATGACGGAACGTTCGTTTTTCATGTCAGTCCTGCGCGTCCCTGCGGTTCGGTCGAGCCGTACGTCGTCGCCATCAGACGCGGCCGTTTCAAGCCCTGTACCCCCGGACGATGGCGACACAGTGCCAGCATCATGCCGGCGGTGATCGAGAGCGCCAGCATCGACGAGCCGCCCGCGGAAATGAACGGCAAGGTCATGCCCTTCGGCGGCAACAGGCCGACATTGACGCCCATATTGATCAGCGCCTGCAAACCGAGGATGAGCGCCAGACCCTGGATCGCCAAGCGATCGGACGCGCGCGGCTCATTGGCGGCATGCGCCAGCGCCCGCAAGACGATGAATGCGAACAGCGCCAGCAGCGCCAGACATGCCAGCACGCCGTACTCTTCCGCCACGACGGCAAAGATGAAATCGGTATGCGCGTCGGGCAGCACGGATTTGATAGTGCCTTCGCCCGGGCCGCGGCCAAGCCACCCGCCTTCCGAAAACGATTGCAGCGCCCGGTCGCTCTGGAAGTTCTCGAACGGCAGCGGATAGAAGAAGCGGTCGACGCGCGACTGCACGTGCGCAAAATTTTCATACGCCAGCCACAGCCCTGCGCCGCCGGCGACGAAGATGGCGGCCGCCCCGATGAGCGGCAGTCCGGCGGACACATAAAGCAGCGCCGACGTGACGCTGATCAGCACCGTCTGCCCGACGTCCGGCTGCAGCACCAGCAGCGCGGCGAACACCGCCCACAGCGCCGCGACCAGCGGCAGTGCCGGCACATCCTTGCGCACGCTCGCTTCCGACAACAGCCACGCCATGAGTACGATAAAGGCGGGCTTGGCGAATTCCGACGGCTGGAAGGCATAGCCCGCGACGGACAGCCAGCGCCGGGCGCCGTTGATCTCGTCGCCCCACACCAGCACGCCCGCCATGGCGGCCACGGCAAGCGCGAACATCACGGCCGCCAGCCGGCGCACACCGTTCGGCGTCAAAAACGATACGGCGACCAGCGCCAGCGCGCCAAGCCCGGTGAATACGAAATGGCGTTTGACGAAATGATAGGTATCGAGGCCCTTTTTCAGCGCGACGGCCGGCGATGCCGCGAGCGATAGAACGGCGCCGATCGCCATCAGGCAGAGCAGCGCGCCGAGCAGAACGTGGTCGACGGTAAACCACCAGTTCGCCAGGCGGCTGTTATCGGACCGGCTGATCTTCATGCGCGCGCCCTGAGTTCAATGCCCGGAAGTGCCGCGACCAAGTTGCGGAACGCGTCGCCGCGAACTTCGAAATTCTTGAATTGATCGTAGCTCGCGCAGGCGGGCGACAGCAGCACGACTGCGTCGCCTTCGCTGGCAGCAGCCATCGCATTGCGGGCGGCCGACGCGACGGCCACATCGAGCGTGCCGCAGTTTTCGAACGGCACCTTGCCGGCAAGCGTCTTGGCAAATGCGTCGCTCGCGGCGCCGATGAGGTAGGCTTTCGCCACGCCGGCGAAATAGGGAGCGAGCGCGTCGATACCGCCGTCTTTCGCCTTGCCGCCCAAGATCCAGTGAACGTTGCGCGGAAACGAGAGCAGCGCTTTTTCCGTGCTGTCGGCGTTCGTCGCCTTGCTGTCGTTGACGAAGAGCACGCGGCCGATACGGCCGATCTCTTCCATGCGATGCGGCAGCCCCGGAAACGACGCCAGCGCCGCCTGCCAATCGAGATCCGCAGGCCGCCCAAGTCGCATCAGGCATTCGCGAACGGCGGCAACCGCCGCCAGCGCATTTTGATGATTGTGCTTGCCGCGCAGCGTAGCGATGCCGGCGACATCGGCGAGCTTCACCGCGACGCGCTCGCGGTTGGCGCAGACGAGCGTGCTGCCGACCATGCTGTAGCCGGGCGCCAACGTCGTATCGGCGCTGAATATAACCGCCGGCCCGATTGCGGCACGGCGCTCGACCGCGCCCAACGACCACGCATCATCGACGCCGATGCACGCGATCTCCGCGCCCGCCACCAGCCGCTCTTTGACGGCGGCGTAGTGTTCGATCGTGCCGTGCCGGTCGATGTGATCCGGGGTGACGTTCAGCAGCACGCCGACCGTTGGCGCGAGCGTCGGCGTCAGGTCGATCTGGAACGAACTCATCTCGATGACGTGGAAGCGCGTGTCGGCCGGCGGTTCGAGCGCCAGGATCGGAACACCGATGTTGCCGCCCATCTGCACATCGTGGCCGGCATGGCTGAGGATGTGGGCCACGAGCGCCGTCGTCGTCGATTTGCCGTTGGTGCCGGTGATGGCAATGAACGGCGCTGGAGATGTGCCAGCGGCCTGCGCCTGCGCGATGCGCTCACGGCCATAAATCTCAACGTCGCCGATAATCGGCACGCCGGCAGCGGCGGCCATGGCCACCGTCCAATGCGGTTCGGGATGGGTCAGCGGCACGCCCGGCGCCAAGGCAAGCGCGGCAAAGCCCGTCCAGTCGGCGCGCGAAAGATCGACGATGGGAACGCCGGCATTGGCGGCAGCCGTGCGTCCGGCCTCGCTGTCGTCCCAGGCGGCAACCTTCGCCCCACCGTCCACCAGCGCGCGGACGGTCGCAAGGCCCGAGGCCCCGAGCCCGAACACCGCGACGGTCCGGCCGGAAAAGGTTGTGGCGCGAATCATGGGCGCCAATTTAGCGCAAGTTGGGCTGCTTCGCAGGCGCGCATCAGCGCAGCTTCAGGGTGGCCAGACCGAGCAGCGCCAGCAGGACGGCGATGATCCAGAAGCGAATGACGACCGTCGATTCCTTCCAGCCCTTCTGCTCGTAGTGATGGTGCAGCGGCGCCATGCGAAAGACGCGCTTTCCCGTCCACTTGAAGGACGCCACCTGAATGATGACGGACAGCGTTTCCAGCACGAAGAGACCACCGACGATGGCGAGCACGATCTCGTGCTTAGTCGCAACGGCTATGGCGCCAAGGCCGCCGCCAAGCGCCAGCGAGCCGGTATCGCCCATGAAGATCATGGCCGGCGGCGCGTTGAACCACAGGAAGCCGAGGCCGGCCCCGATCAGCGCCCCGCAGATGACGGCCAGTTCGCCGGTGCCGGGCACGTAATGCACTTTGAGGTAGTCGGCGAAGTTGGCGTTGCCGATGAGATAGGCAATGAGGCCGAAGGTGGCTGCCGCGATCATGACCGGCACGATGGCGAGCCCATCGAGGCCGTCGGTCAAGTTGACGGCATTGCCGGCGCCCGTGATGACCAGCGCGCCGACGGCGATGAAGAACACGCCAAACGGCAGCAGCAGATCTTTGAAGAAGGGAATGGCGAGGGAGCTGGCAAAGCCGGTGTTCAGCGTCGACCAGAATTCGGTGGTCAGCGGGTTCCAAGGTCCGGGTGAACCGGCGCGCATCATGACGAGGGTCGCGAGCGCCGCGACGCCGAGTTCGAACATCAGCCGCGAGCGGCCGGCAAAGCCATCCGTCGAGCGCTTCGTCACTTTCAGAAAGTCATCGTAAAATCCGATGGCGCCATAGGCCAGCATGACCAGCAGCACGGCCCAAAGATAAACGTTCGAGAGCTGCCCCCACAGCAGCGTCGCAACTGTGACGCCGGCAAGGATCATCAACCCGCCCATGGTCGGCGTGCCGCGCTTAACGTAGTGCGATTGCGGACCGTCCTCTCGGATCGGCTGGCCCTTGCCCTGCTTCATGCGCAAGAGATCGATGATGGCCGGGCCGAACATCATCACGAACAGGAACGCGGTGAAGATAGAACCGCCGGTACGGAACGTGATGTAGCGAAACACGTTGAGTGCGCCGAACTGGTCGCTGAATTGCACGAGTTCATAAAGCATGCGGCGTTCGCCTTATTCCT
>JBOFCQ010000248.1:0-2844 GCA_051646145.1 Hyphomicrobium sp. | reverse complement strand
AACCGATGGACGGCCATCACGCCATGACAACGCCTCCGATCGTCCGACTGGAAGACGTGGCGCGCTCCTTCAAGCAGGGCGCGCGCGAAATCCACGTGCTGCAGGGGGCCAATGCCGAGTTGTGGCCGGGTCAGGCCGTGGCGCTCGTCGGTCCGTCCGGCGCGGGCAAGTCAACGCTGCTGCACATCACCGGCCTGCTTGAGCAGCCCTCACGCGGCCGCATCATCATCAATGGCCGCGATTGCGGCGCGCTCTCTGAAGCCGAGCGCACGCGGCTGCGGCGCAGCGAGATTGGCTTCATTTATCAGTTCCACCAACTACTGCCCGAGTTCTCGGCGCTGGAAAACGTCGTCATTCCGCAGATGATCCTCGGCCGCCGCCGCCGCGATGCGGAAGTGCGGGCCACCGAATTGCTGTCCGCGCTCGGCCTTTCCGATCGCCTCGATCATCGCCCCGCGGAACTGTCGGGCGGCGAGCAGCAACGCACCGCCATCTGCCGCGGGCTTGCCAATTCGCCAAAGCTTCTGCTTGCCGATGAGCCGACGGGCAATCTCGATCCGAAAACATCCGAGTATGTGTTTCGCGAGTTGATCGAGCTCATTCGCCATCATCGTGTGGCCGCGCTGATCGCAACGCACAACATGGAACTCGCCAAGCGCATGGATCGCGTGTTCCGCATGCATGACGGCCAGTTGGTCGAAGTGTCGCCCGTCGCCCTGTAACGCTGACGGGCCATCATTTTGCGGCGCCCCGCAGATCGAGGGCGCAACTCCCGTTGATATGGCCCCGCGCAAGTGCGAAGCCGGCGGACGAAGCCGCTTTGAGCCGCTAAACTCACATCATGTCGAATCATATCCCCGCGCCAAAGTTTGTGCACCTCAAGGTGCATTCGGCCTATTCGCTGCTCGAAGGCGCGCTGCCGATTTCGAAGCTCGGCAAGCTCGCGGCTGCGTCCGGGTTTCCGGCGCTTGCGCTAACCGACACCAATAATCTCTTCGGCGCGCTCGAGTTCTCCGACAAGGTTGCGGACGCGGGCGTGCAGCCGATCGTCGGCTGCGCGGTCGATGTCGATTTCGGTGATCAGGCGCAGGCCGACACGCCGATGATGCGCGCCATCTCGAATGCTCCGAAGGCGCGCGTATCGGGCCGCATCGCACTGCTGGCCATGAACGCCGACGGCTACGCGAATTTGATGAAGCTTTCAAAGAGCCTCTATTTCGAGCCGTCGCCCGACGAACCAACTCACGTGACGATCGCGCGTCTCGAAGCGCTCTCTGCCGGCTTGATCGCCTTGACCGGCGGCCCCGATGGTCCCGTCGACCGCGCCATTCGTGACGGCCAGATCGATTGCGCCGTCGAGCGGCTGGCGCGGCTCGATAAGATTTTCGGCGATCGGCTCTATGTCGAACTCCAGCGCCATGGCCGCGCCGAGGAAGCGCAGGTCGAAAGCCGCCTGATCGAACTCGCGTATGGCCGGCAATTGCCGCTCGTCGCGACCAACGAATGCTATTTCGCCGTGCGCGGCGACTATGAAGCGCACGATGCGCTGCTGTGCATCGCCGACGGCCGCTACGTCGTCGAGGATGACCGCCGCCGGGTAACGGCCGAGCACTATTTCAAATCCGCTGACGAAATGGCGACGACGTTTGCCGATCTGCCGGAAGCGCTCGCCAACACGATCGAGATCGCGGTGCGCTGCGCGTTTCGCCCGCGTGGCCGCAAGCCGATCCTGCCGCGCTTCGTTGCCACCGACGACAGCGTCAGCGAACTCGAACACTTCCGCCTCGAAAGCGCGGAATTGCGGCGACAAGCGAAAGAGGGCTTGAAACGTCGCCTCGCGGCCACGGGGCCGGCGGACGGCTTCACGCAGGACGACTACGAAAAGCGCCTGTCCTACGAAGTCGACGTCATCACGCAGATGAAGTTTCCCGGCTACTTCCTGATCGTTGCCGACTTCATCAAGTGGTCCAAAGCCAACGGCATTCCGGTCGGTCCGGGGCGCGGGTCTGGCGCCGGCTCGCTCGTCGCCTACGCGCTGACGATCACCGATCTCGATCCGCTGCGCTTTGGGCTGCTGTTTGAGCGGTTCCTCAATCCCGAGCGCGTGTCGATGCCCGACTTCGACATCGACTTCTGTCAGGAAAAGCGCGATCGCGTCATCGAATACGTGCAGCAGAAATATGGTGCCGATCGCGTGGCGCAGATCATCACGCACGGCAAGCTGCAAGCGCGCGCCGTGCTGCGCGACGTCGGACGCGTGCTGCAGATGCCGTATGGGCAGGTCGACCGGCTGTGCAAGCTCGTACCGAACAACCCGGCCAACCCCGTCACTCTGCGCGAAGCCATCGACGGCGAACCGAAGCTCCAAGAAGAGCGCGACCGGGAACCGATCGTTGCGCGGCTGCTTGAAATTTCTGAGAAGCTCGAAGGGCTCTATCGTCACGCCTCGACGCACGCGGCCGGCATGGTGATCGGAGATCGGCCGCTCGAAGACCTCGTGCCGCTCTATCGCGATCCGAAATCGCATTTCCCCATCACGCAGTTCAACTGGAAGATGGTGGAAGCCGCGGGGCTGGTGAAGTTCGACTTCCTCGGTCTCAAAACGCTGACGGTTCTGGAAAAGGCTGTGCAGCTCATCAAGCGCGGACGCGGCATCGAGGTGGATCTGCCGGCGCTGCCTCTCGACGACAAGGCGAGTTACGAGCTGTTAGCGCGTGCCGATACAGCGGGCGTCTTCCAGCTTGAAAGCACGGGCATGCGCGAAAGCTTGAAGCGGCTGAAGCCTGACCGCTTCGAAGACATCATCGCCATGGTGGCCCTTTATCGGCCGGGCCCGATGGACAA
>JBOFCQ010000234.1:0-9826 GCA_051646145.1 Hyphomicrobium sp. | reverse complement strand
CCGTGTCGCGTACCGAGGGGTATCTCGGCGTCATGATCGACGATTTGACGTCGCGCGGCGTCTCCGAACCGTACCGCATGTTCACGTCGCGCGCCGAGTTCCGCTTGAAGCTCCGCGCCGATAATGCCGATCAGCGGCTCACGCCCCTCGGCATCGGCCTTGGGTGTGTCGGTGCTGAACGACAGCGGGCGTTCGAAGCCAAAACAGCGGCCCTGTCCGCCGGTCACGCCTTGCTCAACCAACTCAAACTGACGCCCTCCGAAGCGAGCCGTCATGGCCTCAGCATCAATCAGGACGGGCGCCGGCGCACGGCGTTTGAGATGCTGGCCTATCCTGACATCGACTTCGCCAGGCTCACGGCCATCTGGCCGGAGCTTGGTCAGGTCGCGGCCTCTGCCGTGGCGCAGCTCGAGATCGATGCTCGCTACCAGTCCTATGTCGATCGCCAGGCGGAGGATGTCGCGGGTTTGCGCCGCGATGAGGCCACCGCCATTCCGGCCGACTTTGACTATGCCGCCGTCGCCAGTCTGTCGAACGAAGTCCGCCAGAAGCTCGAGCGCATGCGACCGGCGACTCTTGCCCATGCCGGCCGCATGGAAGGCATGACGCCAGCGGCCCTTCTGGTCATCCAGGGCCACCTGAAGGCCCGGGCAAAACGGCAGTCTGCATGACGCGCAAAGGCGGCTCTCGGCCAAGCGGCAAATCGCCGGCCAGCCCAGATCATCGAGATGCAGGTGATCGAGACGACGGGTCGCCCGGGGGGGTCATCGACGGACCCAAGGCCTTTGTCCGCGCATTCGAGACATCGTTCCCGGTTTCACGTGAAACCCTCGATCGGCTCGCAGCTTACGAAGACCTGTTGAAGCGCTGGCAGAAGACGATCAACCTCGTCGCGCCAAGCACGCTCAACGAGGTCTGGCATCGCCATTTCGCCGATTCCGCGCAGTTGTGGACCCTCCGTCCAATGGGGCCCGGCCGCTGGGTCGATCTCGGGTCGGGAGCGGGTTTTCCCGGCATGGTGCTGGCGATACTGGCTGCCGAAAGCGGCGAGACGCGCCATACGCTTGTCGAGAGCGACACGCGCAAGGCCGCGTTCCTCGCCGAGGTCGCGCGGAAGCTGGGACTAGCTGTGGACATCATAAGTGCCCGAATCGAATTCGACGCGACTCGCGCTAAGCTCGGGGAGATTAAATGCGTCTCCGCACGGGCACTTGCGCCGCTGCCGCGTCTTCTGGCTTTGGCTGAACCCTATTTCGGTCCTGATACAACGGCTCTATTCTTGAAGGGCCGTGACGTCGGCGCCGAGATCGCGGAAGCGCGCAGCACGTGGTCGTTCGATGCGCGTTTGACGCCCAGTCTGACAAGTTCGGACGGGGCGGTAGTGACGCTCACCGGGCTTAAGCGCACGTAGGTCGTGCGGCGCCGCGAGCTTTGAGTGTGTGAGGATTTGCAGGAATGGGAGAGCATCCCGTGGTCGGCACAATGGCAGGATACGGCACTGGCTCCGGAGCGGGCGCGAACGGCGGACAATCGCCGGGCCCGCGCGTGATCGCCATCGCCAATCAGAAGGGTGGCGTCGGTAAAACGACGACCGCCATCAATCTCGGCACGGCGCTCGCCGCCGTCGGCGAGAAGGTGCTGGTGCTCGATCTCGATCCGCAGGGCAACGCGTCGACGGGTCTTGGCATCGCGCCCGAGCAGCGGCATCGCACCTCGTTCGATGTGCTGGTTGGCGACGCGTCGTTGATGGAGGCGTGCTTGCAGACTGCCGTGCCCGGTCTGCATGTCGTTCCGGCCAACAGCGATCTTGTCGGTGTCGAGCAGATGCTGGGAGCAGACGCCGGACGCCCGTTCAAGCTGCGCGATGCGGTTGGCGGGCTTGTCGGCTATGAGCGCTCGCGGCCGGACGAGCAGCCGTTCAGTTATGTGCTGATCGATTGCCCGCCGTCGCTGAATATCCTGACGCTCAATGCCATGTCGGCTGCACATGCGGTGCTGGTGCCGGTGCAGTGCGAGTTCTTCGCGCTGGAAGGCATTTCGCAGCTTAAAGACACGATCGATCAGATCCGCGCCACGCTCAATCCGACGCTCGAAATTCAGGGCGTCGTGCTGACGATGCATGACAGCCGCACGTCACTGTCGCGCGAAGTCGCGTCCAACGTGCGCGCGTTTTTCGGGCCGAAGGTGTACGAGACCATCATCCCGCGGAACACGCGCGTGGCGGAAGCGCCGTCGCACGGCAAGCCGATCCTGCTCTACGATTACGACTGCGCCGGCAGCCAAGCCTACATCCGCCTGGCGACCGAGATCATCGAACGCGAGCGTCACATCAAGGCCGCGTAAGTTCGCGTTCGGTCTCGCTGTCTTTCGCGAGGCCTGTTTCCCACCGTGCGTAATGACTCACCAGCACATCACCACCACGCCAACGACAAGCGGCCGAAGGACGCGATTGAACATGCACTCAGCTTTGCCAAAGAGCCGTTTGGGCCGGGGGTTGGCGTCATTGATTGGCGAGCCGCAGCAAGGTGCGCCGCGTCTGCCGCCCGAGGGCGAGCAGCGCCTGATGCCGATCTCGCAGGTGAAGTCGAGCGCACTCAACCCGCGCAAGGATTTCCGCGAAGACGAACTGGCCGAACTCGCGGAATCGATCCGCACCAAAGGTCTCGTGCAACCGATCGTCGTCAGACCGGATCCGGCGAACGCGGGCGATTATGAGATCGTCGCCGGCGAGCGCCGCTGGCGCGCGGCCCAGAAGGCCGGCATTCACTCGATCCCGGTGATCGTGCGCGAGCTGTCCGACAAGGAAGTGCTCGAACTCGCGATCATCGAGAACGTGCAGCGGCAGGATCTGAACGCGATTGAAGAAGCGGCCGGCTATCGCGATCTCATCGAGCGGTTTGCCTACAGTCAGGATCAGGTCTCGGAGATCATCGGCAAAAGCCGCAGCCATGTAGCCAACACGCTGCGGCTTTTGAAGCTGCCGATCACCGTGCAGGCGCTGGTGCAGCAGGGCAGCCTGTCGGCCGGTCATGCCCGTGCTCTGATCGGGCGCACGGATGCCGATCAGCTCGCGCAGCGCATCGTTGATGAAGCGCTCAATGTGCGCGAGATCGAAGCCATTGTGCAGGGGCGCGACGAGGGCGAAAGCGCCGGCGTTCCGCGCCGCACGCGCGACAAGGACCCCGACACCAAGGCGTTCGAAAAAGAACTCGCCGACATGCTCGGCCTGAAAGTTGAGATCAAGCGCGGATCGGGCGAAAGCGGCCATCTGATCGTCAAGTTCTCAAACTTCGATCAGCTCGATTACATTCGCCAGCGCATCGGCGGCGCTTAGCGGTTGTCTGCGTACCTGCCCGTGTCGGCCGGGCGTGCGCTAACCACGTTCAGCCTATCCGCACTGCCGGCTTGACGGCGACCATCGGACTTGATGGTGTGCGGTTTCGGTGCCGCGCGCGGCGGGGCCTAAGGAACGTCTGCAATGGCTGATACAACGCTCGAGCGGCTGGCGGCGACGATCGCGGCGCGGCGCACCGAGATCGCGTCGTCGTCCTATACGCGTCAGTTGCTTGATGCCGGCCCGGAGCGCTGCGCCCGCAAGTTCGGTGAAGAGGCGGTCGAAGCCGTGATTGCCGGTGTGAGCACCGACAAGTCGGCCCTCAAATCCGAAGCGGCCGACGTCATCTATCACTTGCTGGTGCTGCTTGAATCGCGCGGGGTCGCCTGGCGCGACGTCACCGCCGAACTCGACCGGCGCATGGGTACGTCCGGCCTTGCCGAAAAGGCGAGCCGGACAGGAGGCGCGTCGTGAGGCCGCGTCGGGCGTCGGGCAAAGGCGTGCGCAAGCTGTCGAAGCCGCTGCCGCGCCGGCAGCCGTTCAAGCCGCTGCAGTTTTCGCCGTACCGGACATTCAGTCGCGAAGAGTGGGCAAGGCTGCGCGCCGATACGCCGATGACGTTGAAGCCGAGCGAGCTGGAGCAGCTTTCGGGCGTCATCGAGGAGTTGTCGGTCGACGAGGTGGAGCAAATCTACCTGCCGTTGTCGCGCCTGCTCAATCTCTACGTTGCGGCAGCCCAGAAGCTGCACTCCGTCTCATCGGAATTCCTCGGCCTCAAGGATGTGAAGGTGCCCTTCATCATCGGGGTCGCCGGGTCGGTCGCGGTTGGCAAGAGCACGACGGCGCGCGTGTTGAAGGCGCTGCTCGCCCGCTGGCCCGATCATCCGCGCGTCGATCTCGTGACTACCGACGGCTTCTTGTGGCCGAACGCGGAGCTGCTGCAACTCGGTCTGATGGAGCGCAAGGGCTTTCCAGAAAGCTTCGATACCGCGCGCCTGCTGACGTTCCTCGCGGACGTCAAATCCGGGTCGGATCGCGTCGAGGCGCCGGTCTACTCGCATTTCCAGTACGACATTCTGCAGGGGCAGACGCTGGCGGTCGAGCGGCCCGATATTCTGATCATCGAAGGCTTGAACGTGCTGCAACCGGCCAATATGCCGAAGGACGGCGCGGCCATCCCGTTCGTCTCGGATTTCATCGATTTTTCGATCTACCTCGATGCCGATCCGGCGGTGATCGAGAGTTGGTATCTCGAACGGTTCATGCGGCTCCGGCACACGGCGTTCCGCGATCCGGGCGCCTATTTCCACCAGTACGCCATGATGCCGGCGGACGACGCGCGCTCGCGAGCGACATCGCTGTGGCGCAACATCAACTTGAAGAACCTGGAAGAGCACATCGTGCCGACGCGGCGCAGGGCACGGCTCATTCTGCGCAAGGCGCCCGACCACCGCGTTGAATCGGTGGCGCTGCGCAAACTCTGATCCTGGTCGGATATTCGCCAGCGTCGCGCAGGCATTCGCCCAAAAAGAAAGGCCGCTTGGGGCAGCGGCCTGTCTGAGTTGGCTCGATATGGATGGCAGTCGATGTGCTGGCTGGCTGTTTTTCGCGCCGCGCGATTTATGAGCGCGGAGCGATGGCCGCGGGTGTCAGGTTGGCCGATGCGGCGGCCACCGGAACACCGGTCGGCAGGCTTTGACCCGGCGCGATCGCCGGACTGTCGGACAGTCTTTTATATTTATCGCGAAGACGTCGAATAGCCGAGGGGTCGGCGATGCCCATGGCCCGCAAAGCGGTGGTGGGCTTCAATTCCGGCCGAACCCTGATCAGCTCTATCAGCCGCTGAATGCGGTCGCTGTCGTCAATGCCGGATCCTTTCGGGCGGCCACGGCGGCATTTGGCTGGCAGCATTCCACTTTTACCTTGAGCGAAACGATTCGATACAAGGACTGTGGTTCAATTCGCCGGCTATTTCCAGGGATAATAAATAGGCGCGCGATATGGATCGAATAAAGCCGATATCGGCAATTCGAGTTGAACGATGTTCATGTCTTTAATCGGACGGCAATTAGAGTCGTTAAAACGCCCAATCCACCGGCCGGCGCGCGGCTAAACTAGTCGATGAGTTTTTGCGACTGGGCCAGCGTTTTGAGGGATATCGCGGGGCGCGCGCCGATGTGGCTGATGACCTCAGCGGCGGCCAGGCCGCCAAGCCGCGCCGACGTTTCATGCGGAAGCCCGCGCGAATAGCCATACAGAAAGCCGCTGGCGTAAAGGTCGCCGGCGCCTGTCGTGTCGACAACCTCGTCAATGCGCGCGGCGGGCACGGCAACCGCCGTCCCGTCCGCCATGACGACAGAGCCCTTGGCACTGCGGGTGACGACGGCAAGCTTTGTATCGTGACGCACGCGGTCGGCGGCAACGTCGAATTGCTCGGTTTCGTAAAGCGACGTGATTTCCTTCTCGTTGGCGAAAAGAATATCGACGCCGGAACGAATGAGCGCCAGGAATTCGGCGCGGTGGCGATCGACGCAGAAACCGTCCGAAAGCGTGAGTGCCACTTTGCGCCCGTTCTTTTTCGCAACCGAAAGGGCCTCGCGGAAAGCGGCTTTCGCATCGTCGCGGTCGAAGAGATAACCTTCGAGATAAACAATAGCGCTGTCGGCGATCAATTGGCTGTCGAGTTGGCCGTGATCGAGATCTGTCGATATGCCGAGAAAGGTATTCATCGTGCGCTCGCCATCCGGCGTCACGAGAATGAGTGAGCGCGATGTCGGCGCGCCGTTGGCAACGGCCGGCGCGTTGAACGTGACGCCGACGGAGCGGATGTCGTGCGAGAAGATGCGGCCGAAGTCGTCGTCGGCGACTTTGCCGATGAAGCCGGCTTTGCCGCCGAAGGACGCGACGCCGGCGAGCGTGTTGGCAGCCGAGCCGCCGGAGATTTCGATCGCCGGTCCCATGCCGTCGTAGATGGTGCGGATGGTCGGCGCATCGACGAGGCGCATCGAGCCCTTGGCCGCGCCAATCTTGTCGAGATATGCGTCGTCGCAGCGCCCGATGATGTCGACGATGGCGTTGCCGATGCCGGTAACATCGTAGCGGGCGGCGGTCATGGAATGCTCCTTGCGGGTAACGGTTGGCGCGCACTATAGGGGCCGCGCTTGTGGCGGCAAGTGCGGCGGCTAGCGGCGGCGTGCCGCGCTTTGAGGTGAGCCTGCGAGGGCGGCTAGAGCCAGCAAGAGCCGCTCGCCGAGCGTATCTTCGAGCGCCGACGACAGGCGCGCGCTGCGTGCCGTTTCCGAAATGCGGTGCAGTGCTAAATCGAGCCTCGGCCGCGTCCAGCGGCGGCATTGCGAGGCGAAGCTGTCGCGCTGTTTGAAGTGTAGCGGTGGGCGCAGCGCGCGGAGCGCGTCGTCGAGGCTGCGGCCACCGTCCATGTCGCCGCGCACGCGGTGCAATTTCAGGAAATAGCGTTGGGCGATGAGGATGACGGCTTGCGCGCTTTCGCCGGATGCGATGGCGCGACCGTAATCGGCGATCGCCTGTTCCGCATTGCCGAGCGCGGCCTGTTCGGCGATGCGCTCCAGTGCCAGGGCGGCGGCGTCGCCGACCACAGCCTCAACGTCGGCGACGGTGATGATATCCCGTCCCAAGGCATAGAGCGCAAGTTTCTCGATCTCCGCGCGCGACAGTGCCCGGTCGGCGCCAAGCCGCGACACGAGGAGTTCACGCGCGTCGGGCGCTATGCGGGTTTTGAACTGGCCGAGAACGTCGGACACCAGCGTTTCAAGCGCCGCGTCGTCGTCGGGGTAGCAGGCGACGGCGGCGCACAGCGGGTTCTGCTCGAACAGCGCCCGGAGTGCATCATCAGGCTTCAGATTGCCGGCTTCGACGATCAGCAGACCCTCGAGCGGCTGACCGCTGGCGAAGAGAGGTTTCAGCATCGCCGCGGAAATGCGCCGGCCCGCCGTCGCGCGCACGATGCGGCGTCCGGAAAACATCGGCCGCGTTTCAAGCTCGACGGCCAGCTTGCCGGCGTCGTCATCGAGATCGGCATCATCGATGCGCAGCACTTCGCCGGGCGGCTTTTCGCGCGCAGCGAGCAGCAATGCCAGCGTGCGGGCGCGTTCGTTGATCATGCCCGGATCGGTGCCGAAGAACAGCACCGCGTTGACGGTGGCAGGCGGCGATTTGAGAAACTGAGCGGCTTGACCGGCTTTTATCGCGACCATGGCGAGGGGCTTTCAAACAGCGCAACGGCGGGCTTGCGGCACATCACCTGCCGGCCCCCGCAAACGGGCGCGCCGCTCAAACCGGTCG
The DNA here is from genome assembly GCA_051646145.1 of Hyphomicrobium sp. Classification (GTDB taxonomy): domain Bacteria; phylum Pseudomonadota; class Alphaproteobacteria; order Rhizobiales; family Hyphomicrobiaceae; genus Hyphomicrobium_B. Next base: position 2,172 of record JBOFCQ010000234.1, on the reverse strand, counting down.
CGAGAGATAGGCCAGCACACGCGTGCGCAGCTCTTCGCCGACCACCTTGGCAGCCCGGTTCTCCGCGTCGTCGCGAGCGCGCACGTTGGCGAAGATCGAGGTGACGCGTTCGAAGCCGGCGCGGCTGGCGCTGCGGCCCTGCAGCACGACGGCCTTGTCGGACAGGCGGATCAACTTGAAGTTGGTGTCGAGGTTGTAGACCTGACCGGACGCGTTGCCGTCGATCTTGACGAGGACCGAGCTGACGTATTCGCGCATGGCGACTTCAAGCCGGTATTCCGGCGGCAGCGGTGTGCCGCCACCCGTCGACTGGAAGATGAATTCGTTGCGGACGCGCTGACCGACACGGCCGGGGATCGGCGCCACATCAACGGCTGCGAGCTTTTCGCTGACGCCGTTGCCGCCGATGGCGGACGAGGCATAGAGCGGGCGGAAGCCGCTGCTGCCGTCGCCACAGGCACCAACAAGGAGCGATGCGGCGCAGGCAACCGGAAGCGCCACGCTGCGGAGGACGCGGGTCAAGGTCATGGAGCGATGGCCTGTTTCTGGGTCACCCAACGACATTCACAATCCTCTGCGGCACCACAATGACTTTTTTGACCGGACGGCCTTCGAGCGCGCGAACCACCGGGTCGAGCTTCAAGGCCGCGGCCTCGACTTCGGCAGCGGGCGCCGTCCGGGAAATGATGAGTTCATCCCGGCGCTTGCCATTCACCTGTACGGCAATGGTGACTTGATCGTCAACGAGCAGCGCCGCCTCGGCCGCCGGCCAGGGCTCATTCGCCAGCAACGTGTTGTATCCGAGCCGCGCCCAGGCTTCCTCTGCCAGATGCGGCATCATGGGCCCAATCATGCGGACCAGCAGTTCGCCAGCCTCGCGGATCGACCACGCCATGCCGTCGCCGGGCTTCGTTAGGCCGGCCGAGAGCACATTGGCGAACTCGTGGATTTGGGCTACGGCGACGTTGAAGCGCAGGTTTTCGATGTGGCGGCCGACCTGATCGACCGCGCGGTGTGCGGCTTTGCGCACTTCGAGGGCATCGGCACAAAAGGTCGCCGGCCGGTCTGCCAGCGGTTTCGGGTGGGCGTCCGCGATTTCATCGACGATGCGCCAGACGCGCTGGATGAAGCGGCCGGCGCCGGCAACGCCGGCTTCCGTCCAGATGACGTCGCGCTCAGGCGGGCTGTCGGACAGCATGAACCAGCGGGCGCAGTCGGCGCCGTAGTGTGCGATGATGTCGTCGGGATCGACGAGGTTCTTTTTCGACTTCGACATCTTTTCAATTGAGCCGATGGCCGCCGGGCGCCCCGTCGCAATTTCGATGGCCTTGCGCGATTGGCCATCGCCGTCGACTTTGACGTCGGTCGGCAGCAGCCAATAGCCCTCTTGAGACTTGTAGGTCTCGTGGGTCACCATGCCCTGCGTGAACAGGGCGGCGAACGGCTCGCGCGTGTTGCCCTTGAAAGCGAGGTGCCCGCTGTCGGCCATGGCGCGGGCAAAGAAGCGCGAATAGAGCAGATGCAGAATCGCGTGTTCGATGCCGCCGATGTACTGATCGACCGGCAGCCAGTATTGGGCCGCGGCCTTATCAACGGGTGTGGCGGCGCGCGGCGCCGTGAACCGCACGAAATACCACGAACTGTCGACGAACGTGTCCATCGTGTCGGTTTCGCGCGTGGCGGGCTTGCCGCAACTTGGGCACGCGCACTGCTTCCACGTCGGATGGCGCTCGAGCGGGTTGCCCGGTTTGTCGAAGGTTGCATCCTCCGGCAGCTTGATCGGCAGATCGCTTTCCTTGACCGGCACCACGCCGCACGCCGTGCAATGCACGACGGGGATCGGGCAGCCCCAATAGCGCTGGCGTGAAATACCCCAATCGCGCAGGCGGAAATTGACTTTGCGCTGACCCTGCGGATGGCCGTCGATCTTTTGCGTTTCGAGACGCTTGGCAACCTCTTCGAACGCAGCCGTCGTGGTGAGGCCGTCGAGGAAGCGCGAATTGATCATCGTGCCGTCGTCGACATAGGCGGTGTCTTTGAGCGTGAACGTCTTGGCGTCTTCGCCCGGCGGCAGGATGACGGGCACCACCGGCAGGTCATACCGGCGCGCGAAATCCATGTCGCGCTGGTCGCCCGATGGGCAGCCGAAGATGGCGCCGGTGCCATATTCCA
>JBOFCQ010000155.1:0-9821 GCA_051646145.1 Hyphomicrobium sp. | reverse complement strand
TGACGTTGGCTTCGCCCGCCAGTGCGCGCTTGAAAGCCGTTCCAAACAGCGTCGTGTTTTCGGGGCTCTCGGGAAACGCCTCGAACACGAACTTGCCAATTAGTTCGTCGCGCGTGCGCTGGGTCACGGTCAGGTAGGCGGCGTTCATGTCGATGAAGCGCAGGTCTCCATCGAGGATCATGTAGGGTGACGGCAACGACTTGAAGAGACGAACGTAATCGAGACCTCGATCCGACATGAATGCTGCGAGCCGCCGTAAGCGCTGAAGGGTGAGTGCGTGACTATATTCCGTTGAGGCATGAGCGGTCGAGCCGACCCTGCCGACTGCGTTAATCGACCAAACGCTATAAAGGATCAATTCGCCGTGTTGTTCCAGGGTCCGATAAAATATGATTGACCGTTGACGCCGGGCATCCCGGCCGGCAGCCGGCGCCGCGCAGCAATCATGGACACAGCCGGGAAAAATCTGCTGAAACCCCAGGAAATACGGGCCTGCGGCTCTTTGCAGGGCTTGAGCGCGCCCCCCTCGCGCGCTAAACGCGGCGCATGAGTGACAAACCGATTCTGCCCGGCGCGGGCCCCATTGAAGGCGTTGAGCTCAAGACGGCGCTGGAAGAGCGTTATCTCGCCTACGCCTTGTCCACCATCATGCACCGCGCGCTGCCCGATGTGCGCGACGGCTTAAAGCCGGTGCACCGCCGCATCCTCTATGCCATGCGCGAGTTGCGCCTCGATCCGGCGGGCGGCTACCTCAAGTGCGCCAAGATCGTCGGCGAGGTGATGGGTGACTATCATCCGCACGGCAACCAGGCGATCTACGACGCGCTCGCGCGCCTCGCTCAGGATTTCGCGGTGCGCTACCCGCTTGTCGACGGACAAGGCAATTTCGGCAACATCGACGGCGATAACCCGGCCGCCGAGCGCTATACCGAAGCGCGCATGACGGAAGTCGCTGCGCAACTTCTCGAAGGTATCGACGAAGATACGGTGGCCTTCCGCCCGAACTACGACGGCCGCGTCGAGGAGCCGGTGGTTCTGCCGGCGGCGTTCCCGAACCTGCTCGCCAATGGCTCGTCCGGCATCGCGGTCGGCATGGCGACCAACATCCCGCCGCATAACGCCGACGAACTGTGCGCGGCGCTGCTGCACCTCATCAAGCATCCGAACGCGACCGTCGAAAAGATCGTCGAACTCGTGCCGGGCCCGGATTTCCCGACAGGCGGCGTCATCGTTGAGCCGCGGGCTGCCATTCTGGAAGCCTACAAGACCGGGCGCGGCGGCTTTCGCCTGCGCGCGCGTTGGACGAAGGAAGAGACGACGCGCGGCGGGTACCAGATCGTCGTCACCGAAATTCCCTATCAGGTGCAGAAGTCGAAGCTCGTCGAGAAAATCGCCGAGTTGATGAGCGAGAAGAAGCTGCCGCTGCTTGGCGACGTGCGCGACGAAAGCGCGGAAGAAATCCGCCTTGTTCTCGAACCGAAGAGCCGCACCGTCGATCCCGTTCTGCTGATGGAAAGCCTGTTCCGGCTGACCGAGCTTGAAGTGCGCTTCGGGCTCAACATGAACGTGCTGTCCGCCGGTCAGATCCCGAACGTGCTGTCGATCCGCGAGGTGCTCTCGCAATGGCTGGAGCACCGCATCGATGTGCTCGTGCGCCGTTCCGAGCATCGCCTGAAGAAGATCGAGCATCGCCTCGAGGTGCTCGACGGCTATCTGATCGCTTATCTGAATATCGATGAAGTGATCCGCATCATTCGCCGCGAAGACGAGCCGAAGGCGAAGCTGATCGCGAAGTTCAAGCTGAGCGATGTGCAGGCCGAGGCAATCCTGAACCTGCGCTTGCGTTCGCTGTCGCGGCTCGAGGAAGTCGAGATAACCGCCGAACATGACAAGCTGTCCAAAGAGCGGCGCGAATTGAAGCAGCTTCTGAAGTCGGAAGACCTGCAGTGGGAGCGGATTTCGGAAGAAGTGAAGGCCACGCGCGAGCGCTATTCGAAAAAGACCGCGCTTGGCCGGCGTCGATCGACGTTCGATGACGCACCCGAAGTCGACATCGACCTCGAAGCCGCCCTCGTGGAGAAGGAGCCGATCACGGTTCTCCTTTCGGAAAAAGGCTGGATCCGCGCTCTGAAGGGCCACCAGGACGACGTCAGCAAAATCGAGTTCAAGCAGGGCGACGAACTGAAGCGCGCCGTGCAGGCCTTTACGACCGACAAGCTCATCGTGTTCGCGACCAACGGCAAGTTCTTCACGCTTGAAGCCGGACAGTTGCCGGGCGGGCGCGGTCATGGCGAGCCCGTGCGGCTGATGGTCGATCTCGAGGAAAACCACGACTTCGTGGAAATCTTCGTGCACGAGCCTGGCCGCAAGCTGCTGGTCGCATCGACGGGGGCCTATGGCTTCGTCGTGCCGGAGGACGAGATCGTCGCCTCCACCCGCAAGGGCAAGCAGGTGCTGAATATCACCGAGCCGGAAGAGGCGCGCGTGTGCGTGCCTGTCAACGGCGATTGCGTGGCGACGATGGGCGAGAACCGCAAGATGCTGGTGTTCAAGCTCGATGAAGTCAATGAGATGACACGCGGCAAGGGCGTCATTCTGCAGCGCATCAAAGACGGTGCGCTCTCGGACGTGCGCGTGTTCAAGAAATCCGATGGCCTCACCTGGCTCGACAGCGCCGGCCGCGAATTCGTTCTGTCGTGGAGCGAATTGCGCGAATGGGTCGGTGAGCGCGCGCAGGCCGGCCGTGTGGCGCCGAAGGGGTTTCCGCGGTCCAACAAATTCGGTCCCGCGTTTGAACGTTGACCGGGTGGCGGCTTCAAGCGCTGGGGCGCCGTTAAGCGGTGCGCACGTCCGTTCGGACGCTTGAACGATGGCGCGGCTGTCGTTACCACTCTCGATCTATGGGAAGGCACTATGACCGAGACAGGGGGCCACGCGCGCCGGGCATTCGTCTGGCGGCGGCGCTGTCATGTCTCGTCAGCATCGCGCTGGCAGCGCCGGCGTCGTCCGCACCTGCTGACTGCACACGCCAGGATTTCGAAGCCGTGGTCGAAGAGGCCGCCGGCGCGCTGCGCACGCTGAATGCTCAGAATAAGCCTGCCTTTCAAGACAAACTGCGCCAGCTCAAGACGAAGCGCGGCTGGTCGCACGACCAGTTTCTCGAGGCGGCGGCGCCCTTCGTCCGTGATGACAAGATCGGCGAGTTCGACCTGAAAACGGATGAGCTGCTCTCGGCCATTTCCAGCATGGGTCAGGAAGGCGCGGCAGCGAAGTCGCCTGATTGCGCGCTGCTGCTGGAATTGCGCGCCCGCATGACCGTGCTCGTCGAAACGCAGACCGAGAAATGGCGCTATATGTTCGGCAAGCTCGACACCGAGCTTGCAACCGCGCCCTGAACGCTACGCGTTGGACGCGTGAGCGGCGCACGACCTTGCACCCCGCTATGACACGGCAAACAGAACTGAGCGCAGTGATTTAGCCGCCGTCGCGCTCTGCGGGGTCGCGCACAATGCGCTCCCAGCGGTCCTGGCCGAGGCGTTCTTGCGGGTGGAAGCGGGCCTTATAGGCCATTTTCTTCGACCCTTCGATCCAGTAGCCGAGATAGAGATACGGCAGACCCATGCGGCGTGTGAAGTCGATGTGATCGCCGATCATATAGGTGCCAAGGCTCAGCGTCGTATCGTCGGGATCGTAGAAGCTGTAGACCATCGAGATACCGTCCGAGAGCCGATCGCAGAGCGCGACGGCCTTCAGCGGCCAATTGCCGATGTCGAGGCTGCCGGCGCCTTCGGGCCGCTCGCGATATTCGGTCACGAAGGTATCGATCACGCTATCCTCGATCATCATGCGATAATCGAGCACCGACATGTCGGCCATGCCGCCGTCGTTGTGGCGGGCGTCGATGTAGCGGCGGAAGAGCAGGTACTGCTCGTTCGTCGGCGTCGGACTGATGCGGCGCGCCACCAGACGGCGGTTCTTGTTGACGATGCGCCGCATGGTGCGGTCAGGCTGAAATTCATTGACCAGCACGCGCACGGACATGCACGCTTGGCAGCCTTCGCAATAGGGCACGTAGGCGATGTTCTGGCTGCGGCGAAAGCCGGTCGTCAGAAGCCGGTCGATCAGTTCCGGCGGCTTGTCATGCGTCAGATGGGTGAACAGCTTGCGTTCCAGACGCCCAGGCAGATAGGGGCACGGCTGCGGTGCGGTGACGTAGAATTCTGGAAACTTCTTTTGCTGTTCCGTCATCTACTCGGGCCCTCGGGCGTGCGCATACTGGCAATCATGATACGGGCATCGTGTCGGCGCAATCAAGGGCGCGGGTGATGATAACAGCAACGTCTAAGCGGCGCGTTTCCGTCGCTGGGATAAACACAAAACGTAAACTGCGCCTTGCGAGGCGATGGGCCTCAGGATCGTGTCGTTTGCCATGATGAGCCAGCGCGGGATCTGCAACCCGTCGTTGTCGTCGGCCACACCGCGCCGAACTTGCCACGCCGATGAGGGTTACGAACGGGCCGGCGCGTTATGCAGACCGCGCATCGTTTACGACGATTTTTTGGGCGGTTTGCCGTCGGGCGTGCTCCACGCCGCTTGGGCTGGCGGAGGCGCTGCGGAGCGCCGGGGGGCGCCAGCGGTGTTGTCTGATGTCCCGGCAGACGCTGTTGCGCCCGCGGCGGCGGCAGGCGGGGGCACCCCGCGGCGCGGCGGATCATATGCGGGCGGTGCCGCCGATGCCGTTCGCGCGGCCGGGCGGGCGTCTCCTGCGGCGGCAGCCGGGGGCGGCGCGGCACGGCGCGGCGGCGCGGACGCTGCCGAGCGCGCACCCTGAGGGGGTGGCCCGGCAAGGGCGGGCGGCGGCACCGTTCCGGGATTAGGGCTGACGCGCTGCGCTGGCTGGCTCGACTGGCGCGCGCCGCGGTCGTTCGGCAGCGATCTCTCTGTCTCAGTGTCACTCGCCGATGTGGCGGAGGGCTCAGCGCCGGACCGCGCCATGTGTTGGCCGTAGGCATAAGCCGCAAACACGAGCACCGCGACCAGCACGACGATCAAAAGCACCCACATCCAGGTTGCCATAGCTCTCTCCGCGCCACATTCGCGCTGTCCGACGGCGGACAGTCGTCTTCAGCCTCAAAGACCTTTTTTGACGGCCTGGCAAGGGCGGAATCAATGCGCGCTCTGCAGCGCGCGTTCCAAATGGCGCAGTCAGCCCCGGATTGCACGTGGCCGATGTTGCGCGGCAACGCTGCCGCCAAGGTCTAGGATTTGATGGTTTTGTAAGCCACGGGCACCGCTGGCGGCCGGCGTTTGACGGATTGGGTCGCGCCGTCGTCGGATGCCACGGCATAAAGTCCGCAGGCCACGCAAATCATCGCGGTGACAAGTGCCAGCCACAGGGCCGAGCGCCGCGCCAGCCAGCGCCACGTCAACCGCTCGTAGATGTGGCCACGCTCTGCCGTTACGCCGTCATGCGCCGCTAACGCGGAAGTCTCGATCATTCGCCCTCTCAACGCGTCGTGCGCTTCGTCGCCGGCCAATTGCCTCGCCAGCGACTGAGCCATTGCACTGGAATTTGTGATCAAGACAAGGCGTGACGCGATCAGCTTTGTGCGAAGCGAATCAGGTGTTGTCAGCAAGTCGCAGATTCGCGGATCGCACCCCGGAAAGACGAGTTTTCGCGCAAATGTCTTTTCCGGTCCGCGATCTTTGTTGTAAAAATGACGCGAATCTCCGCGCTGTTGCGTTGCGCAGCGGCACCAATGCCGGCAATTCCTGCTTTGATCGTTTAATGAGCAGGGGGTGTGACAGCATAGTTCTTGTGCAATTTACCAGCTGTGAATAGTTTTGTCTGAGACTACTCAAATATAAAAACACGAGCTGAGGAACCGCCCAGGGTCAGTCGGATCGCTTTCAAAGCGGTCTCCAACACACCTGGGGGTACCCCATGATTGAGCTTGTGGTTGCTGTATGCCTTATTGACCAGCCGGAGCGGTGCAAAGATGTGCACCTGAACTTCGCCGCTGAAAACGTCACGCCTCAGCAGTGCATGCAGTATGGCCAGATGGAAATGGCCAAGTGGATTGGCGACCACCCCAATTATGTGATCCAGCGTTGGCGCTGTGGCGCTGCCGGTCAAATGGCCAAGATCTGAAGTCTTTCGTGGCGGTTGACAGTCGGGCCTGAGTTGCCCTCCTAGGCGGCATTCATTGCTGCCTCGGAGGACGGCCCATGTCATCAGCGCCAACAGATCCATCGCCCGCCGACGCGCCGGGTTTCGCCACGCTGGCTGTGCACGCAGGCGCCAGTCCTGATCCCGCAACCGGCGCTCGCGCGACGCCGATCTACCAGACGACATCGTTCGTCTTCAACGACGCCGACCACGCCGCCGCATTGTTCGGCCTGCAGGCGTTCGGCAATATCTACTCGCGCATCACCAATCCGACGCAGGCCGTCCTCGAAGCCCGCATTGCAGCGCTTGAAGGCGGCAGTGCTGCTCTTGCTGTCGCCTCCGGACATGCCGCGCAGTTCCTGACCTTTCACACGTTGCTCGAACCCGGGGACGAGTTCGTCGCCGGCCGCCAGCTCTATGGCGGATCGATCAACCAGTTCAATCATTCCTTCAAGAAGTTCGATTGGCGCGTCGCCTGGGCTGATGCGACAGATCCCGCCTCGTTCGAGCGGGCGATCACGCCCCGCACGCGCGCCATCTATTGCGAGAGCATCGCCAATCCGGGCGGCATCATCGTCGATCTGCCGGCCATCGCGGCCATCGCCAAGGCGGCCGGCGTGCCGCTGATCGTCGATAACACGCTGGCGACGCCTTATCTCTGCCGGCCGAAGGATTTCGGTGCCGACATCGTCGTCCACAGCCTGACGAAATTCATCGGCGGCCACGGCAATTCGATCGGCGGCGTGCTTGTCGACTGCGGCACCTTCGACTGGAAAAGCAGCCGCCACCGCTATGCGTCGATCGTCGATCCGAACGCGTCCTACAACGGTCTCGTGCCAGCCGACGCCTTTGGCCCGATGGCATTCGCGATTGCGGCGCGCGCCCTCGGCCTGCGCGATATCGGACCGTCTATTGCGCCCTTCAATGCCTTTCTTCTGCTGACGGGCGCCGAAACACTGCCGCTCCGCATGCAGCGCCATTGCGATAACGCGCTCGCCGTTGCCCGGCATCTCGCCGCGCACGACAAGGTGGCATGGGTCAATTACGCCGGTCTGCCCGATAACGCCTGCTACGCCCTCCACAAGAAAATTTGCCCGAAAGGCGCCGGCGCCGTCTTCACGTTCGGGCTCAAGGGCGGCTATGAAGCGGGGGTCAAGCTGATTTCGAAGTTGAAGCTGTTTTCGCTGCTCGCCAACATCGGCGATACGCGCAGCCTCGTCATTCACCCAGCCTCGACAACACATCGCCAGTTGACGGACGAGCAGCGCATCACGGCAGGTGCCGGACCGGACGTCGTCAGGCTATCGGTCGGCATTGAGGACGTTGGTGACATCATCGCCGATCTCGATCAGGCTCTCGCTGCGCTGTAAGCAATCGACGTTGCAGGCGGGCGGACACGCGCCGTAAGATTTGCGAAATTACGAGGGGACGGACGGCATGAACTACAAGCTCGTTCTTCAATTCGTCGGTGACGATGAAGAGACGCTCGATCAGGTCATCGAGCTCGAGGATCAGCTCATCACCGTGCTTGGCGGCACGTCGGCCGAGGTCGACGGACACGAGACCGGCGAAGGCGTGACATACCTGACGATCGACGTGCGCAACCCGGCCAAGGCCTGGGAAAAGATCGAGCCTGTCGTCGAAGTGGCGGCATCGGCCGATCTCGAATTGTCGGCGGTGGCGTTCCGCGCTGCCGACGGCGACGATTACACGGTGCTCTGGCCGGCCGATTTCGAAGGCGAGTTCGAAATGGCGTGATGCCGAACGCCGGCATCTGAGAATGCCGGCGTCACTGCGCGTCACTAAAAAGCACACAGCGTCAATGCAGTGCGGCGCACGCCTCAGCGCGCCTTGACGTACGATCCGGGTGCGTCCTCGATGGCGCCGAGCGTCTGACCCGGCGTGCGCGGGATCGTCCAGCCGCCCGATTTCTCGTGCAGCCATGTCGTCCAATGCGGCCACCATGAACCGGGGTGCTCTTCAGCGCCCTTCAGCCAATCGGCAAGTTCGCTCGCGCCCTTCGTGCCGTCTGTCCAATACTGATACTTCACCTTGTCGGGTGGATTGACCACGCCGGCGATGTGTCCGGATCCGGCAAGCACGAACTCGACAGGCCCGCTGAACATCTTCGATCCGCGATAGACCGATGCGGCGGGCGCGATGTGGTCCTCGCGCGCAGCCACTTCGAACACCGGCAGCGTGATGTCCTTGATGTTGACCGTCGTGCCGGCAATCGTCATGTCACCGCGCGCCAGCCGGTTCTCGTTATAGAACTCACGCAAATAGAATTTGTGGTTCGCCGCCGCCATGCGCGTCGAATCCTGGTTCCAGTACAGCAGGTCGAACGGGAACGGCTTCTTGCCGAGCATGTAGTTGTTGACGATGTAGGGCCAGATCAAATCGCGCGGCCGCATCATGTTGAACACGTTGGCCATGCGCGAGCCGTCAAGGAAGCCGCGTTCCGTCATCAGCGCATCGAGCGACGCTAGCTGATCGTTGTCCGTGAACAGCAGCAAGTCGCCGGCCAGCGAAAAATCGACCTGCGTCGTCAGCAGCGTACAGGCATTGAAGGGCGTTTCGCCGCGCTTGGCGAGATAGGCGAGCGTGGTCGAGAGCGCAGTGCCGCCGACGCAATAGCCAAGCACGTTGATGGCGTCGAGACCGGTTTCATGCTTGACCGCGAGTGCGGCCGAAAGAATTCCCTCGAGCATGTAGTCTTCGAATGTGACGTCGGCCAGTTCCTCGCTTGGATTGACCCACGACACGACGAATACGGTGAAGCCCTGATCGACGACGTACTTGATGAAGCTCTTCTGCGGCGTCAAATCGAGAATGTAGAACTTGTTGATCCACGGCGGCACCATCAGCAGCGGCCGCTCGCGCACCTTGTCGGTCGTCGGCGCATATTGGATCAACTGCAGCAGCCGGTTCTGAAACACGACCTTGCCGGGCGTCATCGCCAGATTGCGGCCCAGTTCAAACGCGCTTGTGTCGGTCTGGCTGATCTTCATGAGATCGCTCGAGCGATCGAGATCGGCGGCCAGCATCTTGGCGCCTTCAACGAGATTGCGTCCATTGGTGCGGAACGTTTCGCGCAACACCTCAGGATTGGTCGCCATGAAGTTCGAGGGCGAATAGGCGCTCGTGAGCTGCCTGAGATAGAATTCGGCGCGCTGGCGGTCACGCTCGGAGAGGTCGGGCGTCTCCTTCAACTTCTCTTCCGCCCACCGGCAGGCAAGCAGATAGGCCTGCTTCCAGAAATCAAAGAACGGATTGCTCGTCCACTCCGGATCCTTGAAACGATTGTCGCCCGGCGCCGGTTCGATCAACGGCGCGATGCCATTGCCGAACATGCGCTGCAGGACATTGTTCCAGAGCGCCGCGAATTGTCCAAAAAACATGCCTTGGGCTTCGGCAAAGCGCGCCGGGTCGGACAGCCAAGACCGCATCAATTCGCCAACGGTATGGGACGCCGCCGAAAGCTCGCTCGCTGGCGAATAGGGCCCTGACGTGGTGTCCGGCCGTTCCGTCAATCTCGCAAGAGCCGCACTTCCGAACTCATAAGTCTTCAGCAGGTTGCTTGCGAATTCTTGCGGGTCGGGAATGATGTAGTTCGAGAAGGTATTACGGCCGTCTGGATTTTCTTGTTGCA
>JBOFCQ010000112.1:0-8637 GCA_051646145.1 Hyphomicrobium sp. | reverse complement strand
AGCGCGCCCGAAAGGATCACTTCGTCATGCTGTCCCTGGCAGGCATCGGCCTCGTCGCCGCAACGACGTTTTCCGACTACCCGGCTTTCGTCGGGCGCGGCGGCGTTGTCGAGGCGTACTTCGATAAAGGTCCGATCGTGGAGATGATCGTGCGCTGCCGGAGCGGTTCGGGCATCGTATCGTACTCAAAGATCGATCGCCGCTTCTGCAGCGCCAAGATGCGGTGTTACGCCGGCCTCAAGACCGCCATCAGCGCCACCTGCGGCTGATGCTGGGCTGGCCGACGGCAAGCTTGCTCAAGTGAACAAGTGAGAATGCAAAGGGCGCGCAGCGTCCTCTGTGCGCGGACATTCTCTGGTTTAAGCCGATCGCTGGCGTTGAGGGTTGGCGGAGGGGCATCCGCGCCGCTGCGAAAATAAACAGCGCTTAGTGGTCAATGCATCCTTCTCCGTTCCCTTCTCCGTTCGCTCGATGCTTGCACGAATCATGCTGCAAGCATATGCTTGCACATCGACAATGCAAGCATCGAGGCGGCAATGAACGAAAAGGACGAAGCCAAGGTGGGAGCGGCCCTCGCACGCGCGGCGGCGCTATCGCCATCGCGGCGAAGCGAAATCGCGAAGAAGGCGGCTGAAAGTCGTTGGACCAAGGATCTGCCAACCGCGATTTATGAGGGCAAGATTCAAATCGGTGACGCCGAGTTGGGCTGTGCGGTCTTGGAGGATGGCACTCGCATCTTGACCCAGAGCGATATGATGCGTGCCCTTGGCCGAGCCCGGCAGGCAAAGGGAAGAGGCTACTATAATAGCGACGTCAACATGCCAGCGTTTTTGAGTGCGAAGAACCTAAAACCATTTATTCCCAACGAGTTGGAGGTGACATCAAGCCAGATAGAGTTCAAGCTTCCCTCAGGGCAACGAGCATTCGGCTACCGGGCAGATATCTTGCCGAAGGTATGCGAGGTCTACTTGAAGGCGCGGGACGCGGATGCGCTAGTGCAAGCGCAGGAGCATATCGCCGTGCAGGCTGACGTTTTGATACGCGGCCTGGCCAATGTAGGAATTATCGCCCTAGTCGATGAGGCGACAGGCTACCAGCGGGACCGCGCCTCCAACGCTCTTGCGCAAATCCTTGAGGAGTTCATCGCCAAAGAACTGCGCCCATGGGTCAAGACTTTCCCCGACCAGTTCTACGAAGAGTTGTTTCGTCTGCGTGGGATGCATTTCCCGCGCGATAGCGTAAAAAGACCTCAGTACTTCGGACACCTGACAAACGATATTATCTACGGGCGACTGGCACCGGCCGTGCTGAGCGAACTCAAGACTTCGACGCCGAAGAATGAAGCGGGGCGGCGGCAACACCATTTTCATCGGAAGATGACTGACGACATCGGCCACCCGAAGCTGCGCGAGCACATGGCGGCTGTCATTGCGGTTATGCAGTTGAGCCCTGACTATGACATGTTCATCGCCAACCTTGATCGAGTCCGACCATCATTTGTAAAGACCCCACTGCTAGCTCACGTGCAAGAAGGCAGTAGAGGGCTCTAGGTCGTCCGCCAACGGGCCTTTGCTGCCATTTTTACAATATCGGTTCGCTTCTTTGAATCAAGCAAAGCGGCCCATGCTTTCCCACCACAGCGTCAAAGGCTGACTGCAGCCTTAACTTTACCATCGTCCGTCTTCTCGCTTTTTTCCTCACCAGTGGCGATCTTCATCACCTTCACGGCGTTGCCGATCACGTCGGAAGGGCGCTTTTCTCCTTTGGGGCCTTTGGCATGTCGCCTTTTCTCCCGCATTGCGCTAAGCTTAACATGGTTTTGGACGTTCGCGGACTGCCTCACAACAGCGTCATATTTCAAACTGAGACACTACCAGCATCCGTTATACGCGGACATTCTCTGGTCTCAGCCGATCGCTGGCGTTGAGGTTTGGCGGAGGGGAAAGTTCGAACGGACGAGACGTCCGTTCAGGCGCCAGACGGCAGCGCGGGCGCTGCGTCGCCGGTGCGAAATTGGTACCGCCTCCCCGGATCGAACGGGGGACCTCTAGATCCACAATCTAGCGCTCTAACCATCTGAGCTAAGGCGGCTCGGGAATGCCGACGAGCGCGGTTCCGCGCGGGCCAGACGCCCTAAAAGGGCTACCGGACCCGCCCCGTCAAGTCAAAAAACGGCCGATACCCAGATCGTCACGCGCTGCGCCGCGCTATCACGCCGCACGCCCGCTAAAACGAGCGCTAAGTTGCCGTCCGTCGGCGCTGCACGACGGCCGCGGGACGGTCGCCGGGGGCAAGTCGATGCGGCCCGCCGATCGTGTTGCAGCGGCGCGCCGACGCTCAGCGCTTTGGCTGCGCGGCGTGTGCGGCGTCCGTCATCAGCCGCGTGATGTCCTGCGCCTGCTTGGAATACGTCTCAAGGGCGGCGCGCGCATAGTTGGACTGGATTTCGAGATACTCTTTGAGGTCACGGGCGCGGGCCAGATCCGCCGCGAAGCGGAAGTTGGCGTCGATGTTGGTCTGAGCGCATTGCAGCATCTTGGCCTGCACATCGACGGCGGCGCCGGCCATGGTGCCCTGAGACTTGACGATCGTTTCCTGGGCCTTGCTCGCCAGGGTCATGAACTGATCGTAGGCCTGACGTACCTGATTGACGTTCTTCTCGGCCAGGTCGCGCACGGCGGCTGGTATCTCGAACTGCGGGGTATCGTACATGGTCGCGTCTCCTGTGCCGGGCGCCGAGCCGGGCATTGCCCAGGCGTGATTGGCCACGCCCGAGGCGCAATATAGCGCTTCCGCCAAATTTCGCCGTTCAAAAGCGGTTGGGCGGCGCTGCTTTCGCGCGGCATTCGTAGACGCTGCGAATAAGGCGCGCTAACACTCTAGCGAGATTAGTGATTTGCTGAGAACATATGGAAGCGCTCAAGCCGTCCATCACCGAGCAGGATCACACTGCGGCGGCCTCGACCGCCACGGCGCCCTACATTCTCGTCGATACGGATGCGGCCCTGATCGTCGACGGCGACGCGCGGGCGCTGGCGCATATCGGTTGCAATCCAGGCCGGCGGCTGCCGCTGGCGCTCGACAGCGCCATGCCGGCGCTCTCGGTGTTGCGGCGGTTCGAGGCCGAGCCCGCGCGCGATGACGTGGTGGCGCGGGATCTGCTGTTCTGGACACCGCGCGGCACTGTCGTCGTGCCAACGCGCCTGACGCGCAGCGGCAACGGTCGCGCCGTGGTGCGTGTCACGTTCACGTCGGTGTTCGGTGATGACGCAACGGCCCAACCGCAGCGCGCCGCGATCGCCGAGACGGTCAGCGACGCAGCGATGACATCGGCGGCCGAGACTGAACCGCCACGCCAACAGCGCGACGATGCGGAAACGCTGCGCGAAATCGCGCGCCGCATCCGCGAGGGGCAACGCGTGGCTATCGACACGCCGCGGGAGAGCGTCGCGTTGGCCGCACCTGTGCACGCGGCAATTGCAACGGATATCGCCGCTGAGGACGTGTCGGCAGCGCACACCGCCGCGACTGTCGGCGATGTGCCGGCCGATGACACAGCCTTGCGCGACGCAGCCATGACACCGCCCGATGCAGCACGTCACGGGGCAATAGCTCCCGAAGCGCCGCCGGTCACGGCACCGCTACCCACAGCCTTGCCGCCGCGCGAGCGCGAGGCGAGCGTCGCCCCGCAGGATCTGAGCAAACTGGCGCATGAACTGAAGACGCCGTTGACCGCCATCGTGGCTGCGGCCGAAATCATGCGCGACGAACGCCTCGGCGCGATGGGCAACGCAAAATACCTGGAATACGCGCGCGATGTGCACGAGAGCGCCACGCACGCGCTGGCCGTCATCACCTCCATGCTCGGCGGTGCCAATGGGCGTATCGCCGAACTTCCGGTGACGATGGATCTCGTGGCGCTGGCGGCGGCGACCATCTCGACCCTGCAACCGCTCGCCGTTGAACGCCAGATCACGCTGGCGCTCGACAGTCCTGACGATCAGATGCAGGTGACGGCGCGGCCGACCGCCATGCGCCAGATCCTCATCAACCTCATCACCAACGCCTTGAAGTTCACGCCGCCCGGCGGCGATATCCGCGTCGTCACCGGATACATGCCGCGCGGCAATGCTTACTTTGGCGTGCGCGATACCGGCGGCGGCATGAGCGTCGAGACGTTGTCGTCGATCTTCAATGACGGCGACCGCGATCGTCGCTATCCGCGCAAAGTGCGCGCCGGCGGTGGCCTCGGCATGGGGTTGCCGCTCGTGCGCAGATTGGCGACGGAGAACGGCGCTGAAATCGAGATCGACAGCGCGCCCGGAAAAGGCACCGTCGTGCTCGTCTGCTTCACCGGCGTTTGAAGACGGGTGTTGGAGTGCAAGGCGCGCACGTCGCCGGCGGCCAGCCTCAAACACCGCAACGCTCCCTGAAGTTATAATAATTCTAATGTGATAGCAGTGCCATCGCAGCGATTGACGGCGCACCTGCGAGAGCGCTAATCGAATTGGATGCACGATGTGCACGGGTCGCCGCAGCGCAGATCCCTGCACAAACTGCCGGTGCCGCATGGGCGGCATCCAACCGATACCGGGGCCTTGAACCCCGATCATTGGAGTAAGCTATGATCGTTTCGTCCCGCGCGCGCCTGCGCGTTCTTGCTACGTGTGCCCTCGCCGCCGTGCTTTCCCCCGCGCCGCTCTGGGCCGCCGACAGCGTCAATATCTACAGCTACCGCGAACCGAAACTGATCGACCCGCTGCTGAAGGCGTTCACCGCCAAGACGGGCATCGCGACGAACGTCGTCTTCGCCAAGGAAGGCCTGATCGAACGCCTCTCGGCCGAGGGCCAGAACAGTCCGGCCGATCTGCTGCTTACCAATGAATTCGGATTGCTGACGCAGGCCGCCGCTGCCGGCGTAACGCAGGCGGTCACGTCGGATATCATTGCCAAGCAGATCCCCGCGGAATTGCGCGATCCCGCCGGTCACTGGGTTGGCCTGACCCGCCGCGCCCGCATCGTCTACGCGTCGAAGGATCGCGTTTCGCAAGACGCCATCACGTATGAAGAGCTTGCCGATCCGAAGTGGCGCGGCAAGATCTGCGTGCGTTCCGGCCAGCACACCTACAACGTCGCGCTCGTCGCCTCGATGATCGCGCACCTCGGCGAGGAAAAGGCCGAGGCCTGGCTGACAGGCGTCAAAGCCAACCTCGCCCGCAAGCCCGCTGGCGGCGACCGCGAGCAGGTGCGTGACGTGCAGGCCGGCCTTTGCGATATCGCCATCGGCAACACCTACTACATGGTCGCGATGCAGAATTCAGCCGACCAGAAGGCGTGGGCGGACGCCGTCAAAATCCTGTTTCCGAACAGCAAGGACCGCGGCACGCACGTCAATATTTCAGGCATGGCCATGGCCGCCAACGCGCCGAACAAAGCCGCGGCTGTGAAGCTGATGGAATATCTCGTCTCGCAAGACGCGCAGCAGATCTACGCCGAATCCAACGGCGAATATCCTGCAGCCGTCGGCGCCGCGCCTTCGGCCGCCGTCGCCGCCTGGGGTCCATTGAAGGCGGACGCGTTGCCGCTGGCGCGCATCGGCGAATTGCGCAAGAAGGCCTCCGAACTCGTCGACAAAGTGCACTTCGATCAAGGTCCGAATTCCTGATCGCGTGCCGCCCGGCCGCCTGAGCGCGGCCTTGATGCCGCTCAAGGCATCGCTGTCGACTTGGAGCCATGATCATGCCGAAACTGACATTACCGTCTTCGCCAAACGCCGTGCGCGCCACGTGGCTCGCGCAAACGCGATTGCCCGAGCGCCTCGTCGGCACGGGCTTCCGCGGGTGGCTGGCGGGCTTTGAGAGCGGAGACATCTCCGCCTGGGAACGCGTTTGGAACGTCTATGCCGACGCCATCGGCCGCGATGCGGCGAAAGCCGTGTTGACCGATCTGGCGCTGTTCGTGCGCGCGGTGCGCGACAACGCCGAGCGCAGCATCGAGGTGTATCCGCTCGGCTGTCACGGCTTCTGCCGCGACGAGTGCCTCGCCATCTCGATTATCGCGGCGTGCCAGCACTGCAAAGTGACGGAGCTTGCCGCCTCGGCACGCGCCCTCGTCGGATCGAACGACATCGGCGACACCATTCAATCGGCGCAGCGCCTTGCCGTGCAGTTGAATGGCGCCGATCTCCGGCTCGATCTGGCGTCGGTGTGCGCGGCGACGTGCCCGTTGATGCAGCCCCGCGCGCGGTTGAACTGAGAGTGGAGGCTCCGTGACCGCCACCGGCGATGCCCTGCGATCTGGCGGCACAACCACGCGGCACCTGGCATGGGCGAGCAGCGCGCGCGCCGAGCTGTCGGGGCCGAACGCCGCGGCGCGGATCGTTGCGGCGCTGATTGCGGCACTATTTGCGCTTCCAGTCATCTCGGTGCTGTGGCTGGCGTTCGCACCCGATCAGCAGATCTGGCAGCACCTCGTCGATACCGTGCTGCCGGGTGCCGTCGTCACAACACTGGCGCTGCTCTTTGGCACCGGCATCGCGACGTTGCTTATCGGCACGGCGGCGGCATGGCTCGTCACTATGTACCGCTTTCCCGGCCGCACGCTGGCCGACAGGCTGCTCGTGCTGCCGCTCGCCATGCCGGCCTACATTGTGGCCTACGCCTACGTCGAACTGCTCGACTTCGCAGGCCCCTTGCAATCGATGCTGCGAGAGGGCTTTGGCCGTGGCTCGCTTGCCACCCAGTTCTTTCCCGACATCCGATCGTTTGGCGGCGCGATGTTCGTGTTCGCGTCCGTGCTCTACCCCTATGTCTATCTGTCGGCACGGGCGAGCTTCATCCAACAATCGATCTGCGTTCTGGAAGTCGCGCGCACGCTCGGACGCACGTCGCTTGGCGCGTTCTTTTCTGTGGCGCTGCCGATGGCGCGCCCCGCGCTCGCAGCCGGATGCGCGCTTGTCGGCATGGAAGTTCTCAACGATCTCGGAGCCGTGCAATACCTCGGCGTCGAGACCATGACCGCAAGCGTCTACGCGACCTGGCTGCAGCGTGGCAGCCTTTCGGGCGCCGCACAGATCGCGAGCGTCATGCTGGTGCTGGTGTTTGCGTTGTTGATCGCCGAACGGCACGCACGCGGCGGCGCGCGCATCGAGCACACCACCGGGCGCTACCGGTCCATTCCCTTCGAAACGCTGGTCGGATGGCGTGCCGCGCTGGCGCTGGCGTTGGTGCTGATCCCGTTTCTCGCTGGGTTTGCGCTGCCGGTCGGCGTGCTCGTCAGTCACGCCGCGAGCCGCGCCTATGCCGCGACAACGCCTGAATTCCTTGCCGCTGGCCGCAACAGTGTCGTGCTGGCGGCCATCGTCAGCGTCTTCGCCGTCACCGTCGCGTTGTTCCTTGGATACACGGCGCGCGTCGCCCGCCACTGGCTGACGGACTGGGCGGCACGGCTGTCGTCGCTCGGTTACGCGCTGCCCGGAACCGTACTCGCGATTGGACTGATCTATCCGCTCGCCGGCCTCGACAACGCCATCGACGGCGCCATGCGCACGACGTTCGGCGTCGGCACCGGCCTGCTGCTGTCAGGCTCGCTGTTCGCGGTGGCGCTGGCGCTGGTCATCCGCTTCCTGGCCGTGGCACTTGGGTCGATAGAAGCCGGATTGGCGCGGCTTTCGCCGAGCCTTGATGCCGCGGCGCGAACGCTCGGCGCCAGTCCGTGGTCGACGCTATCGGCAATCCACCTGCCGCTCATTGCGCCGGCGCTTGGCGCGGCCGGTCTGCTGGTGTTCGTCGATGCAATGAAAGAGCTGCCGGCGACGCTATTGCTGCGCCCGTTCAACTTCGACACGCTCGCCACCCATGTTTACGGGCTGGCGGCGGTCGAGCAGTTCGAGGAAGCGGCGTTCGGCGCTCTGGCGATCGTGGCCATTGGCCTATTGCCGGTTCTGCTGCTGCATCGCGCGATCACCGAGGGACGCACCGGCAGCAGCGGCGCCTGATGGCTTTGCTTTAAATTGAACAGCTTGCGCAGCAGCCCAAACGCAAACGCGTGACGCCTCGAAGGAAGCGCCACGCGGTGATTGTTGTCATCATAACTCAACCTTGGACGCCGCACCGCACCTGCCAAACCCGCTCATGTTTAGGGGGTCTGCGATGCGGTTCGGCTGGTCGCGATCGGCTGAGATGCTGACGCGAAGCGCCAGCAGGCTCAGCTCGGCAACGGCCTACCAGGTGCGGCGATCACCGTTGTCGATGTGGAACAGGCCGCCGCCGTAGTGCTTCAGGCCGCCAACGCCGCCCGTGCTGCGCAGGTAGGCATAGACGCCACGGATATTGCCGTGCACGCGGAAGTCAGCGGCGTTGCCCGATAGGTGCTTCGACTTGCGGGCGCCACCGACGGCGCGATTGCGGCCGGCACTGCGGCAGGTCGAGCTGACAGTCACCGGACCGAAGTTCGCAGCCACGCTGTAGATGACCGACTTCAGGCCGGACGCGAGGCAGCCCGACGATGCGACCCAGCGCACGCCGCCGCCCGACAGGCTCTTCTTCGAATAGGACGGGTTGTAGTCGTAGGCCGAGCTATCCAGCGCGGCGACGCGGACGCCCTTGCGCTTCTTCTTCGGCTCGGTTGCTTCGGCAT
>JBOFCQ010000071.1:0-2061 GCA_051646145.1 Hyphomicrobium sp. | reverse complement strand
AGGCGGCCGCTTCTGCCGGTGTTCGCGGCAAGGGAACTTTTGTGTCGCCACGGCGTTTCGACTGTCGAGCAGAGTTGCGCAATTTTTGCGCTACGGCCCGAACGCGGCCCGAGCACGGAATGAATTGGTGTCCGCTCGGGTGGGCGAGTACCGGTGGCCCAGAATGCGCGGACGACATCGCGCCTGAGTTCATGAGCCGTCTATTCCGGCACCGAATTCAGCGGTCGGAGAAACTATAGCGCGCGTTTTTGTGCGGTTGCGGCGGTTCGCGACGTATAAACTGGCTGCTCGATCCCCGGCGCAGATGAGAGCTCAGAGCCAATGGAGCCCCCGAAACCCGACGCCCCGCCAGTTGTCCAACCCGCAAGCGCGCCGCGCCGTGTGTCAACGCTCGAGTCGGCGTATAAAGGCGGCGGCGTCACGGGCTCGAGCACGGGCAACGTTTCGCCTTTGCGGTTCGTTTTTGTTGTCGCGCCGTTGCTGCTCATCGCCGTGATCGGCAGTAATCTGCTTGGGCTTTGGTCCACATCCGGCCAGAATGAGGCCCGCACTGAGCGGGCGCAGCAGGCCGAACGGGATCGCCAGCAGGCCGAGGCCGAGCGCGAACGTGCCGCCGTCGCGGAGAAGACGAACCCTGGCGAGGAACCCGTGCCGCTCTGGCTGCAGGTGATGCGGATGCTGGAAAAGCTCCGGACGCCGGCGCCCGTTGACGCCCCATCGGCACCGCCTGCCGATGTCGGTGAAACACCGGTTTGGCCAAATGCAGAGGCCAATCGCGTGCCTACGGAATACCCAGACGATGCGGAAGCGCCGTCCTACGATTCGCGTATCGTTATCCACCTGCTGTCGCGCGCGCGGCTGGATGACGGCCAGGCACGTGCACGCGTCTGCACGGTCTGTCACGCAATCGAGAAAGGTGCGCCTGCAAAGCTCGCCCCTAATCTCTGGGGCATCGTCGGACGCGCGAAGGCGTCTGAAGCCGGATACCGTTATTCGCAAGCGTTGCGCGCGAAAGGCGGCGTCTGGTCGGAAGCCGAACTGGCGGACTACCTTCACAATCCGCGCGCGTTCGCACCCGGCACGACCATGACGTTCAGCGGCATGTCCGACAACGTCAAAATTGCAAATCTGATTGCGTTTCTGCGCGCGCAGCGCGATTAGCCGCGGTCATCGCGTCATGCCGACAAAAATCCGATGTGGGTGTCGCGGCTGTCAACAGCGCGACCGCGCGCCATTGCGATATCCGCCTGTGCCCTGCGTGTCGCATTGACCGTTGCTGCGATGCTGATGCGGGACGGGTGTCGCGAAATTCGCGCGCTTCATGCACGGGCCTTTCGCGCAATGCCCGACGCCGACCGTGCCGGATGCACCGCGAGTGAAAAGATCGTGGCTTGAAGCAACCGATGGCACGGTGGCGGTCATCAAGATAAGCGCCACTGCGGCGGTTACGCGTGTGCGGAACATGGACTCTATTCTCCGTGATGCGATGTGCGGAATGGGGACGGCGCGTCATTGGCGCCAGGCATGTCACTGATCGCCGGCCCGGTTTTCGGACTGGACTTCGCCGATTGCGTGAGGGCCGCGATGAGGCGCGCATTCTCGTCCGGCTGACGCAGCGCCCAGATCACAATGGCCCAGGCCGCGGTAGCGATAACGGCGGGCCATATGAAGGTGATGATCGGCGCGAAGCCGCTGCCGGTGATCATGGCGTCACCGCGTCAATGGCGTTACCGGAAACGGCCTCTTTCATTTTCGGCCGCGAGGCGCTTGCCGCCGCATCAATCGGTCCACCGACCAAATCCATGTGCCCGAAGCACGCAACAGGTTCGATCCAGTAGGTGAGGTGCGGCTGTGCGGCCTTGGCGGCGATCAATCGCACAAGGGAGTCGGCGTCTCCACGCGGCAACACGGCTGCGATCACATTGCGCTTGATGCTGCCGCGCACGCGCTCGCTGACGCTAGCCGACGCAAATCCGAAGCCGTGACCTTCGGCGGCCCACGTCGTAAAGCCTGCAATCGGCGGATCGAGAGCGAGCATCAGTTCGACGATACGCTCGGCAC
>JBOFCQ010000066.1:0-2913 GCA_051646145.1 Hyphomicrobium sp. | reverse complement strand
GGGTCGATCTTGTCGAGCCCGAATGCGACGACGCCGCGTGCGGTGCGATGCAGTTCAGCCGAAAGTTCCGTGCCGGTCGCGCCCGCGCCGATGATGGCGACGTGCAACTGACCCGGGCGCACCGGGCCCGGCTGCGCGTTGGCGCGCACGCACGCATTCAGCAATCGGCGATTGAAGCGCTCCGCCTGCTCGGGCGTATCGAGCATGATGGCGTTGTCCTTGACGCCGGGCGTGCCGAAATCGTTGGAAACACTTCCGACGGCGATCACCAGGTAATCGTAGTCGAACGAGCGCACGGGCGTGATCTCGCGGCCATCCTCGTCGAACGTTGCGGCCAGGTTCACGCGCTTGGCTTTGCGGTCGACGCCGGTCATTTCGCCGTAGCGGAACTTGAAGCCATGCCAGTGGCCCTGCGCCTGATACTCGAGTTCGTGGCGATCGACTTCCATGCTGCCGGCCGCGATCTCGTGCAGAAGCGGCTTCCAGATGTGCGTGCGCGACCGGTCGACAAGCGTGATGCGTGCCTTGCGCTTGCGGCCGAGCTTGTGGCCAAGCTGCGTTGCGAGTTCAAGGCCGCCTGCGCCGCCGCCGACCACGATGATGTGGGGCAGGGCGGCGTCGCCCGGTTCGGGCAGTGCCGTGCGTGTCGATGCTACCGCAGTCATGCGAGCCTCCTCGTGCTGAGGAATCAATAAGGCGCGAGGCGTCAGCCGCGAATCTCGCCGCCCGTCGTCTTCTTTACAGCCGAGACGATCGCATCGGCGACCTTCTCGATGTCTTTCTCGGTGAGGGTTTCCGTCGCAGGCTGCAGCGTCACTTCGATGGCGACGGACTTGCGACCTTCCGTCGCCAGATTGCCGCCCTCGAACACGTCGAAGACTGAAACCGACTGCACAAGCGCTTTATCGGCGCCGGCTGCCGCTTTGACGATGTCGCTCGCCGCCACATCGGCCGCCACGATGAACGCGAAGTCGCGCTTCACCGGCAGCAGGTCGGCGGCCGCAAGCGGGCTCTTGGCGCGTGATTTCTTCTTCTCCGCCGGCAGGGCATCGAGAAAGATTTCGAACGCGGCGACCGGCGCTTCGACATCGAGCGCCTTCAGTGTTGCCGGATGCACGTCGCCGAAATGCGCGAGCACCACTTGTGGGCCAAGGCGCAACGTCGCCGAGCGGCCGGGGTGATACCACGGCGGGCAATCGCGCGTGATCTGCGCCTTGCTGGCATCGAAGCCAAGCGCCTGCAGCGCGGCGAAGACGTCAGCCTTGACGTCGAATACGCCGGCGCCGGGCTGGTTGCCGTCCCAATGGCGCCCCGCGCCCGTCAGGCGCGCGGTGCCGGCTCTGACACCGGCCGCACTCGTTGTCTGATCTTCCGGCTTGTCGCCGCGATAGGCCTGTCCGAGTTCGAACAGCGCCACGTCGTCGGCGCCACGATTGCGGTTGCGTGTGATCGCGGCGAGCAGACCCGGCAGCAGCCCCGGCCGCATGGATGACATCTCGCTCGAGATCGGGTTGGCGAGTTCGAGCGCGGCGCTGCCGCCGCCGAAATGTTCGGCTTCAGCCTTGGTGATGAAGCTCCACGTCACGGCTTCAACGAAACCGCGGCCTGCCAGCGCCCGGCGCGCACGGCGCTGGCGCTTCTGCTTTTCGGTCAGCACCGCACGCGTCACGCCGTTGCTGCGCGGCAGCGGCGTCGAGGTGATTTTGTCGAGGCCGGCGATGCGTACGATCTCTTCGACGAGATCGGCCGCGCCGTGCATGTCTGGACGCCACGTCGGGATCGTCACCTTAGCGGCGTTGGACTTGCCCTCGACCTTGCAGCCGATGGCTTCCAGAATTTTGGTCATCTCGGCGTGTGTGAGATGCACGCCGGTCAATTTTTCAACGCGCGCGAAATCGAAGGTGACGACGCGCGGCGTATCCGGCGCCGTGCCAGCGACCTTGGCTTTCGTCGGTTCGCCGCCGCACAGCTTCATGATCATTTCGGTCGCGAGATCGAGGCCGGGCATGACGGATGCGGGATCGATGCCGCGCTCGAAGCGATAGCGCGCATCGGTCTGCAATCCGGCCTTGCGGCCGGTCGTTGCGGTGCGCACCGGATCGAAGTAGGCGCTTTCGATGAACACGTTGACGGTGTCATCGGTCGAGCCCGTGCTTTCGCCGCCCATCACGCCGCCGAAGCCGATCGGACCGGACGCGTCGGCGATGACGCACATGGTGGGGTCAACCTGATGCGTTTTGCCGTCGAGGCCAACGAACGTCTCGCCGGCCTTGCCGAGGCGCGCGACGACCCCGCCCGACAACTTGTCGGCGTCATAGACGTGCAGCGGCCGGCCGCGGTCGAACGAGATGTAGTTGGTCACATCGACGAGCGCGTTGATGGGGCGCAGGCCAACGGCTTTCAGGCGGTTCTGCAGCCACGCGGGCGACGGGCCGTTCTTGACATTACGCACCAGACGTCCGGCGAAGACCGGGCAGGCGTTCGCCGTTTCCGGCGTGAAGGTGAGTGTGATGTCGATCGGGCAGGCACTTTTGCCGTCTACCGCGCCGAGCTTTGGTTCGCTTTTGAGCGTGCCCATGCCGGCCGCGGCGAGATCGCGGGCGATGCCGCGCACGCCGGTGCAGTCCGGCCGGTTCGGCGTCAGTTTGACTTCCAAAACGGGATCGTTGAGGCCCGCCGCATCGATGTAGCGCGCGCCGATCTTATCGGCCCATTCGGCCGGCAGATCGAAAATGCCGTCGCTCTCGCTCGAGAGTTCGAGTTCGGCTGCCGAACACATCATGCCGTTCGAGACGACGCCGCGCACCGGCTTCTTTTCGAGCGTGATCTTCGAACCCGGAACATACGTGCCGAGCGGCGCGAAAACGGACAGCATACCGGCGCGTGCGTTGGGTGCGCCGCAGACGACTTCCA
>JBOFCQ010000061.1:0-8614 GCA_051646145.1 Hyphomicrobium sp. | reverse complement strand
CCCCTCAGCGCTGATCCACCGCAGCCGAATTCCGGTCGTTATCCGGTGGCCTGAGCCACGGCGTTGCCATGGTTCATGTGGATAAATGCTCATTGATGGCCGATCCGTGCGCTAAACTTCCGGCGTCACGAATCGTGACGCGTTTCGCTCGCCCGTGTCGATGGACTGGAACACCCCGCATTATGCCGACAAGAGTTCGTGCTTGGCTTGACATGACATTGCTTCAAACGGCGTCGCCCCAATGCGCATCGGGCGCGTTGCGCGCAGGGTGGACCGCTGGTGCGCGCGCGCGCGTTGGCGTGGTGCTTGTCGCCGCGATAGCGCTCACATCCAGCGCCGCGCGCATGGCGGCCGCAGAGGATACGGAAGCGCCGGCCATGAAGCCGACGACATCTGAAACAGCGCCCGCACGCAAAGCGGCACAGCCGGCCGCAAAGAGCGCCAAGAAATCCGCAGCCCCCGCGCCTGACGCGGCAGCGACGCCGGCCGACACCGGCCGCCCGCCGACACGGACGGCCGCACGCTCCGGCGGCACAGGCGGCGAGCAAGCGATCATCGCGCTCGTCAACGACGAACCGGTGACAGGCTTTGAAGTGCAGCAGCGCGCGGTCATGCTCGGTGGCGGCAGCATCCAGACCAAAGCGCAGGAAAATTTCAAGGCGCTGATCAAGTCGCCAAAGACCAGCGAGAAGCTGAAGGCGATCCTCGCAGAGGTCATCAAGGCCAACCCCGGCAAGTCGAAGGACGAACTGCTCGGCATTTTCGAAGGCCGCAAGAAGCAGTTCGCCATGTCGCTGCAGAAGCAGGCCGTCGATAGCGCGCGCTCGAGCGCTCTGCCCGGCGTGCGCAAAACGGCGCTTGAAGAGATCATCGACGAAAAGCTGAAGATGCAGGAAGCCAAGCGGCTCGGCGCCATCGTCGGCGAGGATGAAGTCGACAAGGTCATCGACGGCATCGCCGAACGCAACAAGATGTCGAAGGATCAGCTTGCCGGACAGCTTGGCGGATCGCTCGAACCGATGAAGCTGCGCGTGCGCTCGACGCTGTCGTGGAACGAAGTGATCCGCCGCAAGTTCGGCCAGCAGATTTCGATCGCGACCAAGGACGTCGATAAGTTCGTGGCCAGCGCGCAGGGCGCGGGCGAAGATCAAGTCGAGTTGCAGGTCCAGCGCATACGGCTCGCCATCCCCGTCAAGGTCGAGCAGGCGGCGATTGCCCAGCGCGTCGCTGACGCCGAGACGATCCGTGGCCGCTTCAAGGATTGCAGGTCGACGCAGCAGATCATTAGCGGCGTTGCCGGCGCTAAGTTCGACGAACTCGGCAAACGGCGTCCGGCCGCGTTTCCGGAGCCGACGCGCACCATGCTGCTCAACGCGCAAGATAATGAGATGCTGCCGCCATCGGTCGGTGAAGGCGGCGTCGAGCTGTTCGCGGTGTGCGGGCGCAACGTCGTCAAGGCTGAGATCCAGCAGCGCAGCCAGGCCGAAGGCGAATTGAAGCAGAAAGAATTCGAGCTGATGGCGAAGAAGCACCTGAAGGATCTCCGCCAGGACGCTCACATCGAGTATCGTTGACGATGCCTGGCACTCGGACCGAGGCAAGCGGCTCGCCAGCATTCCACCCCTGCGCAGCGGCGCCATTGGCGCTGACGATGGGCGATCCGGGCGGCATCGGCCCGGATATCACGTTGAAGGCCTTTCAAGCGCGCTCTGAATACGGGCTGCAACCGTTTGCGGTGTTTGGCGCCGCAGATGTTTATCGCGCGCGCGCACGCCGGCTCGGCATCACGCTCGCGGTTGAAGAGATCGAGGATCTCGCGGAGACGCGAGCCGTGTTCGCGCACGCGCTTCCGATTGTGCCGATCAACCTTGCGGCCCCGGTCGAGCCGGGACGCCCCGATAGCGCCAATGGCCAAGCGGTGATTGCAGCGATCGATGCGGCGGTTGCAGCCGTTGCCCATGGCCGTGCGCGCGCGCTCGTCACCAATCCGATCGCCAAGGCGGTGCTCTATGCGGCGGGTTTCGCGCATCCAGGCCACACCGAATATCTGGCCGAGTGCGCGATGCGCCATTGGCCGCAGTCGCGCCCCTACCATCCGGTGATGATGCTCGCGTGCGATGATCTAAAGGTCGTGCCGCTCACCATTCATGTGGCGCTGTCATCCGTGCCGGGGCTGATCAGCAAGGCGCTGATTTTCGAAACCGTGGCGACAACGGCGGCCGCACTCCGACAGTCGTTCGGCATTGCCGCGCCGCGCATTGCCATCGCGGGGCTCAATCCGCACGCGGGAGAAGGCGGCGCCATCGGGCGGGAAGATGTCGACATCATCGCGCCGGCGGTGCGTCAGCTCGTGCAGGAAGGCTATGCCGTCAGCGGTCCGCATTCCGCCGACACGCTCTTTCATGCGGTCGCGCGCCGCGGCTATGACGCCGTGATCGCCATGTATCACGATCAGGCGCTGATCCCGATCAAGACGCTGGCGTTCGACGAAGGCGTCAACATCACGCTCGGTCTGCCATTCGTGCGCACGTCTCCCGATCACGGCACGGCGTTCGATATCGCGGGCACTGGGTCCGCGTCCGCATTGAGCTTGATCCACGCGCTGAAAGCCGCCGACGCCATGGCGCAGCAGCCGCCCGTGCGGCGCGCTGGGAGCGGCGCATGAGCAAGCCGACGCGCGACATTGAAGTTGCCGATACGCGCGCTGGGCGCATTGCCGCCGATGGCATGCCGGCGCTGCGCGATGTGATCGACGCCTACGATCTCAAGGCGAAAAAAGCGCTCGGCCAGAATTTCCTGCTCGATCTCAACATCACGCGCAAGATCGCGCGGGCGTGCGGCGATCTCGAAAATCGCACCGTCGTCGAAGTTGGCCCAGGGCCTGGCGGACTGACACGTGCGCTCCTGCTCGAAGGCGCCCGCCGCGTCGTCGCCGTCGAACGCGATGAGCGCTGCCGTCCGGTACTGGCCGACATCGCAGCCCGCTATCCGGGCCGCCTCGACGCGCATTTCGGCGACGCGGTGGACGCCGATTGGCCGGCGCTGCTTGGCGACGACTTCGGCAAGCCTGTCACCATCGCCGCCAACCTGCCCTATGCGGTTGCGACGGTGCTGCTGGTCGGGTGGCTGGAAAGTGCGCCGTGGCCGCCGTGGTACGACCGCATGGTGCTGATGTTCCAGCGCGAGGTCGCGGACCGCATCGTGGCCGCGCCCGGCTCGAAAACGTACGGCCGTCTTTCCGTGTTGGCGCAGTGGCGGTGCGACGCGCGCATCGCGATGACGCTGCCCGCGGCCGCGTTCACGCCGGCGCCAAAGGTCGAGTCGGCCGTTGTCGTGTTCACGCCGAAAGCAACGCTCGCGCCTGCATGTTCTGTGAAGGCGCTTGGGCGCGTGACGACGGCGGCATTCGGCCAGCGCCGCAAAATGCTGCGCGCCAGCCTGAAGCAGTTGACGCCGATGGCTGAGTTGCTGATCAAAGAGGCCGGCATCAATCCCGAGAAGCGCGCGGAGGATTTGTCGATCGCGGAGTTTGGCGCTCTCGCATTCGCATTCGATCGACCAGTGACGCTCTAGATCCACCCTATCAGCGTTGCACTCACAGCGCGCGCTGCAGCCCGCGCACGAACTCGGAAAGACCCAACATGCGGTCGCGGCGCAGACGCTCCGCATTCAAGATCGATGTGACCGCCGCGACGCTCTTTTCCAGATCGCTGTTGACGATGACGTAGTCATACTCCGGCCAGTGGCTGATCTCGGCGGCGGCGGCGGCCATGCGCCGCTGCACCACGTCGGCGGCGTCCTGGGCACGCGCCCTTAAGCGCTGTTCGAGAACGTCGCCTGTCGGCGGCAGAACGAACACGCGCACGACGTCGCCCGGCATCTTCTCGGATAGCTGTTGCGCACCCTGCCAATCGATGTCGAAGAGCACGTCCTTTCCGGCTTCGATGGCGGCGGCGACCGGCGCTTTCGGCGTGCCGTAGCAGTTATCGAATACCCGCGCCCATTCGAGCAGTTCGCCGGCATCGCGCATGGCGTTGAAGCGATGCTCTGTCGCGAAAAAATAATCGTGGCCGTCGACTTCGCCGGGGCGCGGTTTGCGCGTCGTCACCGAGACGGACATGGCGATGCCGGCATCGGCGGCCAGCAGACGGCGCGCCAGCGTCGTCTTGCCGGCACCCGATGGCGACGACAGAATGAACAGCACGCCGCGGCGCGCGATGCTCGGTGGAGCGCTGGCGCTCAGCGCCGGTGTTTGCGGATCACTCAATGTTCTGCACCTGCTCGCGGAATTGATCGATGACGCTCTTCAGACTGAGGCCGATGCGCGTTACGTCGACGGCGTTCGCCTTCGAGCAGAGCGTATTGGCTTCGCGATTGAATTCCTGCGCCAGAAAGTCGAGCTTGCGGCCGACCGCGCCGGCTTCCGCCATGATTTCGCGCGCGGCGGCGGTGTGCGCGGCGAGGCGCTGCAATTCCTCTTCGACGTCGGCGCGGGTGGCAACGAGGATCGCCTCCTGATGCAGCCGGTCGGGATCGAACGTGTCGCTCGTATCGAGCAGACGCGCGATCTGTTCTTTCAGGCGGGTGCGGATGGCGTCCGGCGTGCGCGAGGGCGACGCGCGCACCGCGCCGGCCAAGGTCTCGATGTCCTGCACCTGCTGCAGAAGGGCGGCTTCGAGCTTCATGCCTTCCGCGCGCCGGCTTTCACTCAGCCGATCGATCAGCAGCGCCAGCCCTTGCAGCAGCGTTGCGTCACGCGCGCGGCGGACGTCATCGTCCTCAAGAAGTCCATCGGCGGATTCAAGCACACCCTTGAAGGTCAGCAGCGCCGCCGGCTCGGGCTTTGCGCCGCCCGTCAGCGCGCTGATGCGATCGGCGGCACGCAGAATGTCGGCAAGCACCGCCTCGTTCAGACGCACGGTCGCGGCGCCTGAAAGCTTTTCTGTTTGCAGCGATACGGTGACGTTGCCGCGTGCCAGACGCTTGGCCAGCGCTTCGCGGGCCGGCGCTTCGAGCGCGTCATTGCCGGGGGGCAGACGCAGTCGGATATCGAGGCCGCGGCCATTGACGCTGCGCGCCTCCCAGACATAGGCAACGCCGTTGCCCGTGCCTTCGACGCGCGCGAACGCTGTCATGCTGGAAATCGCCATTGTGCCCGTTCATCCCAAGCAACCGCTCCGCCGACCGCATTGGCCGAATTCGGGCCGCGACGGAGATCCGTCACGGGCCGCGCTCGAGCAGGGTCGCGGTTTCGGGCTGGAACTTAGCGGCTTGGCGTCGGAACGCCAACCTCAAGACGCCGAGAAAGACGTTAGTTCTGCGGCTTCTTCGGCTTGCGCTGCGGTAGCGGGACCGCCGCCGCGCCGGCCGCTGCCGTGCCGCCCGTGGTCGCCTTGCCCTTGGCGGGCGCGCCATCGGAGGACGTGGGGATCGGCGCCACATCGGGGTCGGGCTCGAGCGTGGCCGCCGACGAATTTTCCGTGCGCGGCCGCTGCTTTTCGAACTCGCGATACTTCTGCACGGCGCTGTTGTGCTCTTTCAGCGTTTCCGAGAACGTATGGCCGCCGGTGCCATTGGCCACGAAATAGACCGCCGTACTCGTCGCCGGATTGAGCGCCGCCTCGATCGCTGCGCGACCGGGGTTGCAGATCGGACCGGGCGGCAGGCCGTTGATCTGGTACGTGTTGTAGGGCGTCTTGCCGTCGATGTCGGCCTTTGTGATGGCGCGGCCGAGCGTGCCCTGCCCGCCAACGATGCCATAGATGATCGTCGGATCGGACTGCAGCCGCATGCCCTTCTTCAACCGGTTATGGAACACCGACGACACGAGGCCGCGCTCATCGGCCTGTCCGGTTTCCTTTTCGACGATGGAGGCAAACGTCAGCGCTTCCTCGATCGTGCGCAGCGGCAGCTCCGGCGCGCGCTTTTCCCACTGCTCGGCGAGATACGTCTTCATGCTCGACTGCATGCGCTCGACGAGATCTTCGCGCGAGGTGCCTTTGGCGACGAGATAGGTATCTGGCAGCAGCGATCCTTCGGGCGGCACGCTGGTCAGTTCACCGCTGAGATTGCTGTCGGACTTTAAGCGCTCGATCATCTGCTGGCTGGTCAGGCCTTCCGGCATTGCGACCTTATATTGGATCGACTTGCCTTCGGTCAGAACGTCGATGACTTCGCGCATCGACGCATTCTGTTTCAATTCGTATTCGCCGGCCTTGAGATCGCCGCCGCGCTTGCCGCTCATCCACGCTTGCATCATGTGGCTGGCAACGAACGTCCATCGGTTGGCGATGACGCCCTGCTCTTCCAGATATTGCGCGATGTCGATGCGGCCCTTGCCCTTGGGAATGACGACAGTGCGCGCGGCCTCCAGCGGACCGGCACGCTCATACTGATTGTAGAGAACGACACCCGCGCCGCCGAGAAACATCATGACGACGAGCACGAGCGTGAGCATGCCGCTGACAAGGCGCACAACGCCCGAGACCAAACGCGACGGCTCGCGCGCCTGCAGACCGTAAGGACGCGAGGGCGCCCGCGACGGCTCGAGCCGCTCATTCGGGCTGCGGGCAACGGCGGGCTTCGTCCGTCCCGTTGCATCGCTGCGCTTCTTGCGATTGCTCATGCTGCCTCGAAAAAGCGGCCGGACGCGCGGCCCAACGATCGAACTGAAAGAGTGAACCAATATCGGAACGCGCCGGACGGGTTGGCGTCCAACGCACGCATGACGCTTAACCGGAAATATGGCGAAACGGCGAACTTGAAAGCTGCAATCCGCAACGCGCGCGCAACTGGCGCGGCATCAGGCAACGCGCCGCAGCACGAGCGAGGCATTGGTGCCGCCAAAACCGAACGAATTCGACAGAACCGTATGGATTTCGCGTGCCTTGGCGGTATGCGGCACGAGGTCGATCGCCGTCTCGACGGACGGATTGTCGAGATTGAGGGTCGGCGGCGCGATGTTGTCCCTAATGGCCAGAATAGAGAAAACCGCTTCGACAGCGCCCGCCGCGCCGAGCAAATGGCCGATTGCCGATTTGGTCGACGACATGGCGAGCTTGCCGGCGCTGTTGCCAAACAAGCGTTCGACGGCGCTGAGTTCGATCTCGTCACCCATCGGCGTCGATGTGCCGTGGGCGTTCACGTAGTCGATTTCGCTCGTCGAGATGCCGGCGCGCTTCAGCGCGGCCTTCATGCAGCGGAAGGCGCCGTCGCCTGATTCGGAGGGCGCCGTGATATGGTAGGCATCGCCCGACATGCCGTAGCCGATGACCTCGGCATAGATGCGCGCGCCGCGCGCCTTGGCATGCTCATAAGATTCAAGCACGACGACGCCCGCGCCTTCGCCCATGACGAACCCGTCGCGATCCTTGTCGTAAGGGCGCGACGCCTTGCTCGGCGTGTCGTTGAACCCGGTCGACAGCGCGCGGCAGGCGGCAAAGCCCGCAAGCGCGATACGGCAGATCGGGCTTTCGGTGCCGCCAGCGACCATGACGTCGGCATCGCCCAGCGCCACGATGCGCGCGGCATCGCCGATGGCATGCGACCCGGTCGAGCACGCCGTCACGACGGCATGATTGGGGCCCTTGAGCTGATGCTTGATCGAGACGTAGCCGCCGGCGAGATTGATGAGGCGGCCTGGGATGAAGAACGGCGACACGCGCCGCGGCCCCTTCTCCTTGAGCAGCAGCGAGGTGTCGGCGATACCCGACAGACCGCCAATGCCCGAGCCGATCAGAACGCCGGCATTTTCCTGCTGTTCCGCGGTCTCGAACTTGAGACCGGAATCGGCGATCGCCTGATCGGCGGCCGCAACAGCGTAGAGAATGAAATCGTCGACCTTGCGCTGTTCCTTCGGCTCCATCCAATCATCGGGATTGAAGAGGCCGTCACCCTTGCCGCGCGGAATGAAGTTGGCGATCTGGCAGGTGATGTCGGAGACGTCGAATTCCTCGACGCGACGCGCGCCGTTGCGGCCCGCGAGCAGCGCCGACCAAGACGCCTCGACGCCCGTTCCGACCGGCGTGACAAGTCCCAATCCTGTGACGACAACACGGCGCATGATGTTTCTGGTGCCAGCCGGGATGTTGAAAGTGAACTGAAGTCAACGTGTGCGGGCGACGTTATGGGCTCGCTCCGCCGACGATGCGCCACGGCGCAAAACGATCGCGCCGTGCCGTTCGCTTGCTAAGAAGGCTACTGTCTGCGCCTTAGGCGGCAGAGGCGTTCTTTTCGAGGAACTTGACGGCGTCGCCGACGGTCAGGATGTGCTCGGCGGCATCATCCGGAATTTCGCAGCCGAATTCTTCTTCGAACGCCATGACGAGCTCGACCGTATCCAAACTATCGGCGCCAAGGTCGTCGATAAAGCTGGCATTTTCGGTGACCTTGTCGGCCTCGACGCCCAGATGCTCAACGACAATCTTCTTCACGCGCTCTGCGACATCGCTCATCTTCGTTCTCTCGTATCCAAGTTGACGTGTGACGTTGGTTTCAAGGTGTGGTGGCTCGTGCCCTCGGTGCCGTCTTGGCCGGTCTGCCGGCCCGTCCGGCGTCCTCGGTCGCCCCCACGTAAATTCTCGCTTCTCGCGTCGACCACGAACGCGGCGCGTCT
>JBOFCQ010000020.1:0-3224 GCA_051646145.1 Hyphomicrobium sp. | reverse complement strand
ATCCAGGTCGAAGATTCGGGTCGAATAGTGGCATCTGAAACCGCCTGCCTACACCGTCGACGCTCAGTGTCGTCGCCCGTGGTCGCAGGGCCGCATCGACGATCGCAGGCGTCACGCCGCGACCCGGATGACCGCCTGCCGGCCAACTTGTTCGGCGAGTGTTTCGAAGCGGCGGCGCAAGCGTTCCCCGTCAAGACCGGCATAGGCGCGCGGAATATCGAGAACGAGTTTGCCGTTCTCGAGACTGAGCGGCGTCTCGTCGATGACGCCGGCCATGCCGATCGACAGCATATGCGCCGTACGCACCGCCGCGCCGACGATCTTGGCGCGTTTCAGCACGCGTTTCGAGACAAGAGGCTTCAAGCGTTCCGACAGCGCGTTGTCGGCATGTTCGTTGGTCTCGTGGCGATAGTAGATCGACAGCGCCAGGAAGATGCGGCCCGCATGATCGACACCCGATAGGCCGGCATGGGCGACCGTGTTCAACCCCTGCTCGCCGCGATAATCCGGATGCGCCCGCCAGCCGACATCCGACAGTAGGCAGGCGGCATGACGCAATCGCCGTTCGTCCGGCGTTTCCTGAAGGGCTGGATCGGCGAACAACTGATCGGTCCACCGGCACAGCTCATAGGCATGCTCAACGGAACGCGAGCGCAGGCTGGCGTAGTCGGCACAAAACGACAGCAACGGATCGCTCTGCCGTTCGACCTCGGGCAGCAGGCTGAAGATCAAGCCTTCGCGAATACCGAAGACGGAAAACACGACTTCCTTCGGCTGCATCTGGCGCAGCAGGCGTTCCAGCACCAGCGCGCCGAACGGCAGCACCTCGCGGCGCGCCCGGGCGATGTCCTCGATGCCCGGCACCTTCTTCGATCGCCGCAGTTGCTCGGAAAAGTCGAGCGCCTCTTTCAGCGAAATTTGATAGCCGTGCATGACGCGCAGCGGATAGCGCCGCGATTCCATATGCAGTTTGGCGAGTGCGCGCCAGGTGCCGCCGACGGCGTAAAACGTGCGGTCGCGCCCGCGTCCGATCCACGGCAATCGGCTGATGGCGGCATCCGCCGTATCGATGGCACGTTCGAGCTTGTTCTCGGTGGTATCGATCAACCGCAGTCCGCCAAGCGGCAACGTCGCCGCATCGAGCAATTTGTTGCCGGCAATGTCGATCAGTTCGAGACTGCCGCCGCCAAGATCTCCGGCAATGCCATCGGCATCGACGAAGCCCATCATGATGCCCTTGGCGGCCAACGCCGCTTCGCGCTCACCCGACAGCACCTCGATGCGGCAGCCCGCCGCCAACTCGCCGCGCGCGATGAACTCGGCACCGTTCTTGGCTTCGCGGACAGCGGCCGTCGCGATGGCGCGCAGGTTCTTGACGCCCAGAATGCGCGCAATGCTCTTGAACCGGCGCAGCGCCGATACCGCGCGTTCCACCGCATCGGAGCCAAGGCTGCCCGACGTCGCCACCGACCGTCCAAGGCCGCACAGCACTTTTTCATTGAACAGCGGCACAGGCGCGCGCACGGCCCCCTCGTACACGACGAGCCGCACGGAGTTCGAGCCGATATCGATGACGCCGATAGGTTCGAGATCGCTCCCGCGCTCGCTTGCCCCGAACAATTCCTTGGATCGTGTCACGTTGTGGAGAAACCTTTGCTCATTCAGTCCGACCGGCCAAAGCGCGGCGGGAAATTCTCTTTGAGCGCCTGACCACGCCCCGACAGCGACGGATTGGTCATGAAATAGCTGTGGGCGTTGAACGGTTCCTCGCCCTCGGCCGGCTTCAGACGCGTGGAGCTGCCATCGCTGTTGATGCGCCAGCTCTGCTGATTGTCCTTGAGGTTGGCAACCATGATCTGGTTCAGAACCTGCTCGTGCACGGTTTTCGTTTTGATCGGCACCATGGCTTCGACGCGTCGGTCGAGATTGCGCGGCATCAGATCGGCGGAGGAGATATAGACCGCGGCATCCGGGGAGGGCAACGCAGCGCCGTTGCCGAAACAGTAAATGCGCGCATGTTCCAGGAAGCGGCCGATGATGCTCTTAACGCGGATATTCTCCGACAATCCGGGAATGCCGGGGCGCAGGCAGCAGACGCCGCGCACAACGAGGTCGATCGGAACGCCAGCCGCGCTCGCATCGTAAAGCGCATTGATGACCTGCGCATCGACCAGCGCGTTCATCTTCATCCAGATGCCCGACGGTTTGCCGGCGCGGGCGTTGTTCGCTTCCGTCAGAATGTGGGTCATGATGCGATGGCGAATGCCATGCGGGCTCGCGGCCAGGCTTTCAAGCTCGGCCGGTTCGCCATACCCGGTGACGAAGTTCATCATGCGCGTCACGTCCCGGCCGATGGCGGGATCGGTGGTGAACAGCGACAGATCGGTATAGATGCGCGCCGTCTGCGGATGATAGTTGCCGGTGCCGATGTGGCAGTACGTCGTCAGCTCGCTGCCCTCGCGGCGCACCACGAGGCCGAGCTTGGCGTGGGTCTTCAATTCGGTGAACCCATAGACGACGTGCACGCCGGCGCTTTCAAGGTCGCGCGCCCAGCGGATATTGGCGGCTTCATCGAAGCGTGCTTTGAGTTCGACGACCGCCGTCACCGACTTTCCGGCTTCAACGGCTTCCTTCAGCGCATGTACGATGGGGCTATCGCGCGATGTGCGATAGAGCGTCCACTTGATCGCCATGACGTTCGGGTCTGCCACCGCTTGGCGCAGATACTGCACCACCACGTCGAAGCTTTCGTACGGGTGGTGAACGATGATGTCCTTCTTGCGGATGGCCGCGAAGCAATCGCCGTTGAATTCGCGGATACGCTCGGGAAAGCGGATGTTGAACGGCTTGAACATCAGGTCGGCGCGTTCGGGCACGATGAGCTGCGTCGTGTCGGCAAGCGCCAGAAGGCCTTCCTTCACGAACACGCTTTCCTCGCGGACGTCGAGTTCGTCGATGACGAAGCGGCGCAACTGCACCGGCATCGAGCCTTCCAGTTCAAGGCGGATCACGTTGCCGCGGCGACGGCGCTTCAACTGCGACTCATAAGACCGCACGAGGTCTTCGGCTTCTTCCTGCAATTCGATGTCGCTGTCGCGCAGCACGCGGAACGCGCCTTGGCTCTTGATCTCGAAGCCCGCGAACAGTTCGGTCAGGAACATCGCGATCATCGTTTCGATCTGAATGAAGCGGATGTTCTTCGGCCGCCCTTCCACTTGCGGCAA
>JBOFCQ010000001.1:0-9257 GCA_051646145.1 Hyphomicrobium sp. | reverse complement strand
TTGCCGCCCATGCACTGCGAAACGCGGCGACATCTTTCTCACGTACTCGCAGCGGCTTGCTCGGGCTGCTTATCTGTGTCGCCGTCGCGGGTCCATGCGCGCACGGCGCCGATCAGGCTGATCGCAGCCCAGATCAGTTCTTGGCCGATCGTGCCGATGTCGCCGACGTCGAAGCGATGCGAGGCGCCGACGAGGACCAAGCTCGCGCCCAGTCCGTTGACGATGTAGAAAATCGGCCGCTCGGCGCTGATCTTGCCGAAGCTCACCGCCGCATACATGCCGACGCAGCACAGCGCGCCGACTATTCCAGACAGTGACATCATCGCGTCCATGGAACTCTCCCTGTTTGATTTCCAGGAGAACGTAGAGTTGGACGTCACAGCGCGATGTATCGTGCGTGACAGCAATCATGGACCGCGTGCAACATTTGGCGAACGCGTGATCCGGACGCGTGCGGCGGTCGCGTGAGATTGTGATTCACGCAGAGACCGTCAGAAGATGGCGCTTAAATTTCGGAGAATTTTTGCGTGCGCGCACGCCGTGCGTTGGCGCTGTCATGCGCTTGGCAAGAAAGGCAGCACGCACATCACATCACGTCGCGGATGGGGAGAGGGGCTAACAGGTCCCCTCCCGCATGTGTCTTGAAACGATCAGAGCAGGAAATCCGTGGACTGCATGGTGTGCAGGCCGGTCACGTTGACCATGAAGTCGGCAACGCGGTCGCCGTCGACGTCACCGCCAATGGTGGTGACATTGCCAGAGGTCCACTGCACCAGTTCACCCTGAGCGCCCGAAAACTGCGTCTCGCCCATGAACTGGAACGCCTGATCTCCAATCGCCGAAATGGATGCGTCCACTTTGCGAAGATCGATCTTGTCGCCCTCAGCGCGGCTGAAATCGAAGATGGTGTCCGCTTCGGCGCCGTTGTTGAAGGAATCGAATACGCTCAAGAAAATGAACTTGTCGCCACCGCTGCCGCCGGAAAGCATGTCGCGGTGGCGGCCGCCGGTCAGATAGTCATTGCCGTCGCCGCCCTTCAGCGTGTCGCGACCGTCGCCGCCGAGAAGGGTGTCATTGCCTTTCTCGCCGTACAGCGTGTCGTCGTTGGTGCCGCCGGACAGCATGTCGTTGCCAATGCTGCCGCGCAGGGTGTCGTTACCTTGCTGGCCATACAGATAATCTTTGTCCGCGCCGCCATTGAGGGTGTCGTTGCCGAACCCGCCATAGAGCGTGTCCGTGCCGGCCGCGCCGTAGATCGCATCATTTCCGGCGCCACCGCTGGCGATGTCGTTGCCGGATAAACACCAGATCTGATCGTTGCCGCTTCCCGACTTGATCCAGTCATCGCCGCCGAAGCCGAACGCGTTGTCGCTCTCGCCGATAATTTTGATGCTCTGCGTGTAGTTTCGCGCGTCGATCCGGTTATCTGGGCTGCCGATGAACGTGGCGCGCGCATCGACTTGCGCGGCGCTCGTATCGACGAGTGCCGAATACGTGGGGAAAATTTCGCCGCTGTAGACCGGCAGGTCCGCGACGTTGGCAACGTCCAAAATAGCTAAATTGGTGAGTTCCATGGTGTCCTCTCCATTGCTGAAAAAATCCGCTCGGCCCATGCCAACAGGCTGATCGGAAAATTGCAGCCCCCGGGATGACACGCTGTTTCGCAGGGAACAGGGGCGCGCGTGCTGGAAAATGGCGCCGCCCGGTGCAGGCGCCGATTGCAGCGATGCTGGCGCGACGCGTGCGGTCGTCAGAACCACATGTGCGCGACGCAGCGATCATCGCGCGGCAGGTCATCGAATGTATCGAGACCGTCGAAGTGGTCGATCGGCAGATGAGCGACCGGGCCGGGTTCGGTCAATCGCAGGTTGACGGCAATGCGCCGTCGGCCGTCCGCATCGAGCTTGAGGCCGCGCCAACTGGTGACGCAGCCGCACGTGCCGCAAAAGTGGATTTCGAGAGCGGGGCTTCGTCGGTCGATGCGCGTATAAACGGTACTTGGCCCGGAAATCTTGATCCGCTCACCCTCGTAATCGTAGATCCAAAGCACGCCGTAGCGCCGGCAGAGCGTGCAGTTGCAGGCGGTGACGGACTCCGGCATGCCGTCGAAGATCCATCCGAGCGCGCCGCAATGGCAAGTTCCTGTGAGCATGATCGTCTTTCTTGGCATCTCCGGCCGCGCTGTGCCGTTGGCAGTCTGTGGCGGAGGTCTAAAGCCTGCAACCGGTCAGAGAAACCCATCCACATGATGCCCGTCTTCGGTCCGCGCATTCGTCCGTGTCGGCCGCACTTGGGAAGCGATGGCTGGTGAGGCCGACATGATCTTTCGTCCAACCCTTCGGCCATTGGTCGTACGGAGACGCGACATGCAGTCAGGCCCTTAGCCTCTGTCTTTACATGGAATAATGCGATTTAGCGGCCGCGCCTTGGGCCTCGGCACAGCAAGATCGTGATAAGAACATGGGCATGGTGGTACAATGCCGCAGCCTATTTGATGCATATCAAGGCACTGACCCGACACCGCGCCGTCACACGGCATCGGTTCGGCACATAAGACAGCGGCCGTTGGCGCGAGCCACGCAAGCCGCTTGCACGGGAAAGGAAACGAACGCGTCGCGCCGCAGACCGGCGGAGGAGGATCGTTTATGCCGCTCATCACACCCGAGGAACTACCAATTTGGGTGCCCGGCGAACTGACTGTCGATAGTTCTTCCCAGAATTGGAAGGACGTGCGTATCCGGGGCTACCGCTACGAATCGCTGGATGTTCCGATCCCTCCCATGCGGGACTACATGATTGTGGTCTATCGCGAGGGCCTGACACCTATGAACCGCAAGTGCTCGGGGCCTTGGCGCAACGAGGACGTCGGCCCGGGTTCGGTTTCGCTGCTGACGCACTCGACCGATTCCCATTGGCACTGGACCGTGCCGATTGAAGTGCAGCACCTCTATATTTCAACAACGCGATTGGCGGAAATCGCCAGCGACGCGTGTGATCGCGATATCAAATACGTGGAACTGCGCGATATCCTGCGCACGGACGATCCGGCGATCATAAACGCCATGGCGACGCTGACCGCCGAGCTGCAAGGCGGTGGACTTGGCGGCCCGCTCTACGTTGAAGCGATCGCCAATCAGGTCTGCGTCCACCTGCTGCGCAACTACGCAGGCGAACTGCGCGAAGCGCCGCAAATCCAGCGCGGGCTTTCACCGACGCAAACCCGGCGCGTGCGCGAATTCATAGAGGAGAGCCTCGACCGCAACGTGTGCCTCGCCGATATCGCGAAGGTCGCGAACATCAGTGTTTTCCATCTGATCCGGCAGTTCAATGAGTCGTTCGGGTGCCCGCCGTATGTATATCTGACGCATCGCCGGCTGGAACGCGCGCGCCGCATGATCGAAGCTGGCGATACGCCGCTGAAGTGCATTGCCGCCAGTTGCGGATTTTCCGATCAAAGCCACATGACCCGCCTTTTCCGGCGAACGTTTAAGATCACGCCCGGCGAATATCGCCGCAATGCACAAATTTGACAGCTCAAGATCTGGTACTGCCGACACCGTTTTCAAGCGTTCGCGCTCCAACTCGCAACTCGCCACAGCACAACATCCTTCTATGGCGCCCGAAAGAACATTCTAGATCATCGGCGCCGGCATACGGACACTGCATGGCAACTGCGCGTGCCTGTGCACGCCTCCGTGACCGACGCACGGTCGCGGCAATAAGCATATCGGGAGGGACGCCATGATCGAAAATTCTTATTATTCGCCGGATGTGCACGGCCCCTATGAGCTGCACGGCATTGGCGATCTTGTCCTCGAAGAGGGTGGCACGATCCGCAATTGTCAGCTCGCGGTCTCGACGCAAGGCACGCTCAATGCCGCCAAGGACAACGCGGTGCTCATTCCGACCTGGTTCTCCGGCACCTCCAAAATCATGAGCGATGTTTATACGGGCGCTGGGCGGGCGCTCGACCCGGCGAAATACTTCATCATCATCGTCAATCAGATCGGCAACGGTCTATCGACGTCGCCGCACAACACCGCCGCGCCCGGCGGCATGGGGCATTTTCCGAAAGTGCGGATCGGAGATGACGTACGTGCCCAGCACACGCTGCTGACAAAAACGTTCGGCATCACCAGCCTTGCGCTCGTCGTCGGCGGGTCGATGGGCGCGCAGCAGACATACGAGTGGGCGGTTCGCTATCCTGACATGGTCAAGCGCGCGGCCCCGATTGCCGGCACCGCGCAGAATACGCCGCACGACTTCCTCTTCGCCGAAACGCTGATCGAGGCGATTACCTCAGACCCCGCATGGAAGAACGGCTTCTACAAAGCATCGGGCGAGGTGCGCGACGGCTTGCTGCGCCACGCCAAGTTGTGGGGCGTGATGGGATGGAGCACGGAATTCTTCGCGCAAAAGAGGCCGGCGCAACTCGGCTTCTCGTCGCTTGAGGATTTCACCATCAACTTCATGGGCGGATACTTCGGCCCGATGGACCCCAATGACTTGCTTGCCATGGCCTGGAAATGGCAACGCGGCGATGTCGCGCGCAACGCGAACGGCGATCTTGCCGCCGCGCTCGGCCGCATCACGGCGAAAACGTTTGTCATGCCCATCGACCATGACATGTTCTTTCCGCCAGCGGATTGCGAGCGCGAGTGCAACATGATTGCCGGCGCGCAATTCCGCCCGCTTAACACGGTCGACGGTCATCTCGGTCTCTTTGGCGCGGATCCCGGTTACGCGCCGCAGATTGACCGGCATCTGAACGACCTGCTGGCCCTGCCGGCTTGACCTGCGCGGACTGATTTTGTTTGGAAGAAAACGATGACTGCGCGCGGGCATGGCGTGCGCGCAGTCCGCACGGTTTACGCCTGCGCTCTATCCGCAGTTCAGCGGCCGCATCGGCAAGTGTCGGAATTGCCAAGTGCCTCGCGCGCATACTCAATCAGTGGCGACGGAATGGCATTGATGGTCACGTGTTCGCTCTCACACATGGACAGCATGATCTTGAGTGTGCTGCGCAGCTCGCGGATGTTGCCCGGCCAGTCGTAATGACACAAGACGTGGCGTGCGTGCGGGCAAAGGATTGTCGGGCGGCCTTGCCGCCGCGCTTCCTCGTTCGCAAATCTTTCGACGAGTTCTGGCAGGTCGATGCGGTGACGCAGCGGCGGCAGCGTAATCTCGGCGCCTTTGATGCGATAATAGAGATCTTGCCGAAAGCGGCCGCGTTGCACGAGATCGCGCAAATCGCAATGCGTGGCGCTGATGAATCGCACATCCAGTGCCGTTGCGACATGGCTTCCCAACGGCGTGATCGCGCGATCGTCGATGACGCGCAGCAGGAAGGCCTGAAGTTCGAGCGGCATATCGCCGATTTCATCGAGAAAGACCGTGCCGCCCTGGCTCGCGACAAGTTTGCCCACGTACCCGGATTTGGCCCCGTCGGTGAATGTCCCGGGCGCGTAGCCGAACAGTTCGCTCGCCAGCAGCGACGCCGGGATTGCCGCGCAGTTGATTGCAGTAAAGGGCTTTGCGGCACGCGCACTTGCTGTGTGAATGGCCCGTGACAGGGCATCCTTGCCGACACCCGTCTCGCCGAGAACGAGAATGGGCAGCGCCGTGTTCGAGACCTTTCGGCTGATCTCGATCGCGCGCGTCATCGCCGGGTCGCTGCCTGCCAGACTTTCGAATGTTAGATGTCGTGCCGCGCCTGAAAATGAAGGCGGCACGTGCGCAGTCCTCATGAGAAGGGGCGTGGACATGCTCAACATCCCAGCAACCGCGGGTTTGTGGTGACGTCGCGATTGCTGGGTGTCAGCGCCGGCGTATCAGGTCACCGCGAAGCCGCGATACCGGCTTTCGGTCACTTCATCGCATCGCTGCTTATAGGGTCCGACGCCGCCGATGTACGACAGCAACCGGCGCGGCTTGCCATCGACGTTGGAGCCCATGTACCAGGAGTTCGTTTTCACGACGAGCGTATCGTTGGCGATCTTGTCGTGGTGCTCGACCCACTCGTTCTGCCGCTCTTCCGTGGGCTCAATGACGTTGAGGTTCATGCGACGCACATATCTGATGCATTCGCTGATCCAATCGACCTGCTGCTGAAGGCACGTCGTCATATTGCAAAGCGCGGCGGACGGCGCCAGCGGTGCGCCAGTGGTGAACAGGTTCGGATAGCCGTGAACCTGCATGCCAAGGGTTGTGCGGATATCGCGGCTCCAATCGTCCTTCAACGCACGACCGGCGCGGCCACGAATGTCGATCCGTGTCAGAGCGCCGCTGCCGGCGTCGAAGCCTGTCGCCAGGATGATGATGTCTAGTTCATGCACTTCGCCGTTCGCCAGCTTGATGCCCTCAGGCGTCACGG
This sequence comes from Hyphomicrobium sp., assembly GCA_051646145.1. Taxonomy (GTDB): domain Bacteria; phylum Pseudomonadota; class Alphaproteobacteria; order Rhizobiales; family Hyphomicrobiaceae; genus Hyphomicrobium_B. Next base: position 2,884 of record JBOFCQ010000001.1, on the reverse strand, counting down.
CGACGATCGGGTTGTTCTTGACGCTGACAAGATCGACATTGTCGCGATGGAAGACCTCGAGATAGTTGGTTTCGAGCGGAACGCGGTGTGTGCCAAAGCCGTAATCGGTCGGGATCAGAAGATCGCAAAGACGCGGATCTCTGAGCCGCTTGCGCATTTTCTCGCGAACGAATTCCGATACGCCTTCGCTGGCTTCCTCGTTGGAAAAGATTTCAGCGAACGACGCCAGCCAAAGGCGCAGCGACCCCTCGTTCCAGATGCGTTCCAGAACTTCATGGCGCTGTGTCGGCGTCAGGTCGGCCCAGGCACCATTGGTGAAGTCGTATTCAAAGCCGGTAAACGTATTCGGCAGCGTGCTCGCCAACTCGCCAAACCGGGCTTTATAAGTCGTCCAATCGTCCGGGCCGTATTTCGGGTTCTTCATCGGAATGATGTATTGCGGCGTGCGGACGAAGACTTTGAGATGCCCGGCTTCGCTGGCGACGGTCTGGATGACCTGGATGCCCGTCGCGCCGTTGCCGACGACGCCGACGCGCTTGCCTGCGAAATCGATCGGCGTTTTCGGCCAACGCGCCGTGTGGAAGAGTTGACCCTTGAAGGTCTCCTGCCCGGGAAACCGCTTGTCGAGCGGCGCGGAGAGCATGCCGCAGCAGGTGATGAGGAATTGCGTGTCGATGACGTCGCCGCGTTCGGTGGTGACCGTCCAGCGACGTGTCACGTCATTGAAATGCGCGCTCTTGATGGTGGTATTGAATTCGAATTCCTTCTTCAGATCGCAGCGCTCGGCGATGAAGTTCAGCCAGCGTTCGATCTCAGGCTGCGCGGGGAAGCGCTCGCTCCAGCTCCACTCGCGGAAGAGCTGTTCGGAAAAGAGGTACTGGTAAATATAGGCCTCGGAATCGAACCGTGCGCCGGGATAGCGGTTCCAGTACCAGGTGCCGCCGACGCCAGACCCGGCTTCGAACCCGTGCACGTTGAGCCCCTGTTCGCGCAACCGGTAGACTTGATAGAGGCCCGAAACGCCGGCCCCGATAACGACCGCATCATAGGACGTGACCTTGCCGGTCTTGCTTTCGCAAGTGGCGGCGGAATTGGACGTTGTCATATAGCCTCCCATATTTTTCTCGAACTCTCGTTCGGTGTTTGATGAGGAGGCTAGGGCGCGCGGCCGGGGTGCGGCTTGAACGATCCGAGAGGGTCTTTGGAACGATTTTACGGGCGGAATAGCCGCTTCGCCGCCCGCGCCATGCGGCTGATCTGCATTTGCTGTGGCGTTTGCCGTCTCAATCGTTGCGCCGCATGTCTGCGCGTGCTTCACAGGCGTCGAAACACGCCACCGCTGCAAGGGCACATGATCCGTCTCGACAATATCAGCAAGCAAAACGGCCACCAGATTCTATTCATAGAAAGTTCGGCCGCCCTCAACAGGGGCGAGAAGGTCGGGCTCGTCGGCCCGAACGGCGCCGGCAAGACAACGCTGTTTCGCATGATCACCGGCGCCGAACCGCCGGACGAGGGCCAGGTGTCCGTCGATCGCGGCATCACCATCGGTTACTTCAGTCAGGATGTCGGCGACATGCGCGGCCGCAGCGCCGTCGCCGAAGTCATGGACGGTGCCGGGCCGGTGAGTGCCGTCGCCGCCGAGCTTGCAGACCTCGAAGCCGCCATGGGCGACCCCGCGCGTGCGGACGAAATGGAAGATCTGATCGAGCGTTATGGCGAAGTGCAAGGACGCTTCGAGGATCTCGGCGGCTATGCGCTTGAGGGGCGCGCCCGCGAAGTTCTTTCTGGATTGAGCTTCAGCCAGGAGATGATGGACGGCGACGTCGGCGCGCTTTCGGGTGGCTGGAAGATGCGCGTGGCCCTGGCCCGCATTCTGCTCATGCGCCCAGACGCCATGCTGCTCGACGAGCCGAGCAACCACTTGGATCTGGAAAGTCTGATCTGGCTTGAAGAGTTTCTACAGGCCTACGAGGGCGCGGTGCTGATGACATCGCACGATCGCGAGTTCATGAACCGCATCGTCAAGAAGATCGTGGAGATCGACGGCGGCACACTGACGACATTCTCCGGCGATTATGAGTTCTACGAGCAGCAGCGCGCGCAGAACGAAAAGCAGCAGCAGGCGCAGTTCGATCGCCAGCAGGCCATGCTGGCCAAGGAAATGAAGTTCATCGAACGCTTCAAGGCGCGGGCATCGCATGCGGCGCAGGTGCAAAGCCGCGTCAAGACGCTGGAGAAGATCGAGAAGGTTGAGCCGCCGAAACGGCGCCAGACGGTGCTTTTCGAGTTTCCGCCGGCGCCCCGCAGCGGCGAGGATGTGGTCACTCTGAAGAGCGTGAACAAGCGCTACGGCAGCCGCACCATCTATGACACTCTCGATTTTCAAGTGCGCCGCCGCGAACGCTGGTGCGTCATGGGCATCAACGGTGCCGGCAAGTCGACACTGTTGAAACTCGTGGCCGGCGCAACGGCCCCGGACGATGGCACCGTTTCCGTCGGCGCGAGTGTGCGCATGGGATACTTCGCGCAGCACGCCATGGATCTGCTCGACGCCGAGCGCACGGTGTTTCAATCGCTGGAAGACGAATTCCCGCAAGCCGGTCAGGGCTCTCTGCGCGCGCTGGCTGGATGCTTCGGATTTTCGGGCGATGACGTTGAAAAGAAGTGCCGCGTGCTCTCGGGCGGTGAGAAGGCGCGTCTGGTCATGGCGAAGATGCTGTTCAACCCGCCGAATTTTCTGGTGCTCGACGAGCCGACCAATCATCTCGATCTGATGACCAAGGAGATGTTGATCACGGCCCTTGCGCAGTATGAGGGCGCCATGCTGTTCGTCTCGCACGACCGGCATTTTCTGGCGGCGCTCTCCAACCGCGTCTTGGAA
>JBOFCQ010000408.1:0-10739 GCA_051646145.1 Hyphomicrobium sp. | reverse complement strand
AGCCGCACCTTGACGGGCGTCGTCAATGCCGTCGCGCCAAATACCAGCGACGCACCGAAGCGCAGCGCGGAGGCGGGCGACGGCAGCGCCGCCGCCGTGCAAGCGGCCGCCGATACCATGGCGAGCGAAGCGGAACGCCTTGCAGCGCTGGCCTCGGCCATCGCCATTACGCAGTCGCTCAGGCCGAAGGTGATTTCCGTGCCGGTGCCGACGCCGCCGCCAGCCCCCTCGGCGCGCGACCGGTTGACCGCGTTCGTGCGCGAGAACGCCATTTTCTTCTCCAGCGATCTCGACTATCGCGACGGCGCGGCCGTCGATAAAACGCTCGACGCGTTGACGCCGCTGCTGCGCGAAGCCAACAGCTCGCTGCGCATCGTTGGCTACACCGACGACGCCGGCGTTCAACAGCGCAACGTGCTGCTCGCCCGCAACCGCGCTGAACGCGTGCGCAACGACCTCCTCGCGCGCGGCGTGGCACCGAACCTGCTGATCGCCGTTGGCCGCGCCAACGCCGTCGATCTCAGCTCTGAACAAGGTGCCGACAGCCCGAATCGGCGCGTCGAGTTCGAGCTGACGTTCGCTGGCGAAGTGCGCCCATGATTGCACGCAAGGTTATGCTGCTCGGTGAAATCGGGGTCGGCAAGTCGTCCCTGGCGCGCCGGCTCGTGTTCGACAAGTTCGAATTCGATTACAAGCCGACCATCGGCGTCGATATCTACCGGTACGAGGTGCCCGACCCGACGCTCAAACCGCCGATGACCCTCATCCTGTGGGATACCGACGGCAATTTCAGCGACGCCATTTTCAAGCACGTCTACATGAAAGAGGCGGCGGCGGCGCTGATCGTCGGCGACATGAGCCGCGCGCCGACCGTGCAGTCGATGATCCGCCTCGCCGACGGCTTTGCCGACGCTTTTCCCGGCAGGCCTTGCGCATTCATTCTGAATAAATCAGATCTGGTGGCCGATCCTGAAACGGCGCCGCTTCCGCCACGTATTCACAATGGGGGCATTTCGCTCACCCGGACCAGTGCAAAGAACGGCACCAATGTCGCAAGAGCTTTCATCGACGCCGCTCACATCATCGCCCGCCGCGGCCTCTAATCCCGCAGCACACGATGTCGAACTGATTGGAACCGTCGGGGTCTACCTCGCGGGCTTCGGCATCTTCGGCGTCATCTGGCTCGATTGCGAACTCGTCGTGACGCGCACATCGGGCGGCCTCGTCAAGTTCGTGACAACAGGCCTGCCGCTGACGACGAGCCTGCTCGCAACGATCGGCCTTGAGCGTGAAATCCTGTCGCTGCGCGACACGCCAAATCGGCTTCTTGAATTGCCGGCCGTTGCCGTCGCCACGGCAACAGGCGTCACAAGCCGGCTGAATTTCTCGTTCTTCTGGGACAGCGCCCGCGACATGCCGATGGCGCTCGCCTACAAAACCAGCGCGCAAACCGATCTCGAACTCGAACTCAGCCGCCAGATCCGCGCCCGTTTGATGGCCGAAGCCGAAGTGACCGCAAAATCCAAGGAACTCGCGCGCATCAACGCCGATCTCGAATCCTTCACCGCCATCGTGTCGCACGATTTGAAGGCGCCGCTCCGGCACATGCGCACGCTCTCGGCGGCACTGACAACCGATCTGCTGCAACGCGCCGCGACGCGCGAGATCGCACAGCTTGCCGACATCGAGCATCAGGCGCAGCGCATGTCGAACATGCTGACGGCGCTGCTCGACTACGCCAGTCTCGGGCGCAAATACGAAGCCATTGAAAGCTGCGATACCGCCACGCTGATGCGCAGAATCGTATCGAGCATGCCGCGCGGCGCGCACGCCATCGACATCGCAGGGCAATGGCCGACCATCCAGACGCTGTGCGCGCCGCTCGATCTCGTCATGCGCAATCTCATCGACAATGCGCTGAAGCATCACGACCGCGCCAAGGGCACGATCGTGGTGACGGGCGATGATCAGCCGAACGCCCTCGTCATGACGTTTGCCGACGATGGGCCGGGCATCGACCCGCATCATCACGAGTCGATATTTCTGCCGTTCCGAACGCTCGACGTCGACCACCGCGCCGAAAGTACCGGCCTCGGCCTCGCCATGGTGCGCCGCATGGTTGACGCGGTTGGCGGCACGATCACCATTCAGTCTGATCCGGCACGGTGTCGCGGAACGGCGTTCAAGGTCGTATGGCCGAAACGCATCGAGACTTAACCCAATATACGCACGCAGTGCCATAAGCGTGCCAAAAGGCGTGACAACATCCGCATTTGTTGCCTAGTCTGCCGGAAATGCGTGGCGTGACCGCCGCTGCAAGGTGCCACGATGCGGGGCGATATTAGTTTCCATGGTTTCTACTCCGACAGGTTCGGGCGGCGATTTCCTCGCCAAGAAAAGCGGCTTGATGCGCGCACGCTCGGGCTTGCCTGCGCTCAAGGATGTGCTGGTCGTCGACGATGAAAATCTCGACACCGATCGTATGCTCGGCACATTGCGCGTGATTTTCGGCTACGACATCGACGTGCGCCGCGCCAACACACTTGCAACCGCGCTCGATGCGGTGATGGCGCGCAAACCCGAGCTGATTTTTCTCGATGACATTTTGAAACCTAGCGACGATGCCGTGCACACCATTCCGCTGCTGCGCCGCTCCGGCTTCGACGGCCCGATCGTTGTCATCAGCGGTCAGGTGACGCGCACGCGCCGCGTGACGCTGCTCGGGCTTGGCGCATCTGAAGTTATCCACAAGGACGATGTGGATAGCGTGCGACTGACGGAAGCACTGCATCGCGTTTACGCAGCACCCGAACGCACCTGAACGCACGTCAGAACATCTGCGCGCTGGCGCAACGCTAACCAATAACTACTGAAATTCGCCGCGAGCCATCCGGCGCGCGCTAACGTGCACGCATCGTGCATTGTCTGCACGCGTGGGCGCGTTCTGTGGTGAACCGTCGCGGCGGCGCATGACCGCCTTATTTCAGCACGCCGGCCGTGGTTTGCCTCGTGCTACACGTAGACTTTGGTAGTCGCCTGGGGGGTTGACCCATGTTTAAAACAGTTACGGCCGTTGCCGTGATCAGCGCCGCGTTTGTTGCACCTGTGTCGGCAGAGGACATAGCCTTGCCGCCGGAAGTCACACCGCAGTTGCGTGCCGCTTGTGAAGCTGACGTGCGCCGCTTGTGCATCGGCACCAATCCGACAGTCGCAAAAGTTAAGGTCTGCGTCGCCAGCAAGTTCATGCAGCTCGGCCGCCGCTGTCAGGTGCAGCTTGCGTTTGCCGGTTTCAAACGCTGATCGCACTTTGCACATCAATGCGCACATTCCAAACGCCGGCTTCAGGGTCGGCGTTTTGCATTTGATTGCACGGTGCGAGGCAGGCAGCGGTGGCCTAAGCAGCGCTGATCAGGCCGGCTAGAGATGAGATCGTCCGTGACGGCGCAAGATCGTGATATTCGTCCGGCTGCGCCGCGCGATTGACCCACACCGTTTGAAATCCGAACGCCGTGGCGCCGGCGATGTCCCAGCGGTTGGACGAGAGAAACGTGATGTCTCCGGCGCTGCCCCCCAGCGCCTCGGTCGCAAGCGCGTAGACGCGCGGAACCGGCTTGAACGTGTTGGCGCTGCTGACCGAGAGCACGGCGTCGAAAACACCGTCGAGACCGTTCGCGGTGACGAGAGCGTTGAGCATGTCCGGATCGCCGTTGGAGAGAATGGCCAGCCGCGCGTCACGCGCCTTGAGTGTGGCAAGCGCCTCGGCGGCGTCAGGATAAACGGCAAGCCGCTCATAGTCGGCCATGAGATCGTCGGCAAGTACCGGATCGAGTTGTACGGCGTTGAGCGCGAACAGCAAGGCGTCGCGCGTCAGGCCGCGGAATGATGCGTGACGCCCGATGCCGGCATTCACCCACGTGTATTCAAGCTGCTTCGTGCGCCAGATGTCGGAGAGGCGTGCCCAATCTGGTCCGAGCCGCGCGGCGTACCGGTGCGCGGCGGAATGCACGTCAAAGAGCGTGCCGAAGGCGTCGAAAACGTAACAGCCGTTTTCACCTGCCATCGACACGCCTTCCGCGCTATCGCGCTGTGAGAACTCAGGCGGCGACTTTGGCCGGGCGCGCGCTCGCGGTTTCAACGAGATAGGCCATGGCCGCGGCAGCGCCGCCCTTCTTGTAAGGAACGCCCGCCAGTTCGAAGCCCATTTCCACGCCCGACAGCGCGCCCATGACGGTCAACTCGTTCGTGTAGCCAAGATGGCCGATGCGGAACACCTTGCCGGCGATCTTGTTGAGGCCGGTGCCGAGCGACATGTTGAATGTTTCGAGCACGAGCTTGCGGAACGCGTCGGCGTTGTGGCCTTCCGGCATGATGACGGCGGTGACGGCCGGCGAATAGTACTTCGCGTCGCGGCACTGGATGTCGAGGCCCCACGCCTTCACCGCGCGGCGCGTGGCTTCCGCCAGACGCTCATGGCGCTGGAAGACGTTTTCGAGGCCTTCCTCGTTGATCATGTCGATCGCTTCGGCGAGGCCGTAGAGCAGGCCGGTCGCCGGCGTGTACGGGAAGAACCCCGTCGCGTTGCTCGACAGCATATCGTCCCACGAGAAATACGAGCGCATCAGCTTCGACGTCTTCGTGGCAGCAAGCGCCTTTTCGCTGACGGCGGTGAACGACAGGCCGGGCGGCAGCATCATGCCCTTCTGCGAACCGGAGATCGTGACGTCGATGCCCCATTCGTCGTGACGCAGATCGGTGCAGGCCAGCGACGAAATCGTATCGACCATCAGCAATGCCGGATGGCGCGCCGAGTCGATCGCCTTGCGCACGTCGTCGATGCGCGTGCGGCAGCCCGTCGACGTCTCGTTATGCACGACGCACACGGCTTTGATCTCGTGCGCCTTGTCCTGCTTCAGACGTGCCTCGATCAGGTCGGCGTCAGCCGCAATGCGCCAATCGGTTGCGATCACTTCCGGCGTCAAGCCGAGCTTGTTGGCCATGGCCGCCCACAGCACCGCGAACTGTCCAGTTTCGCACATCAGAACCTTGTCGCCAGGCGACAGCGTATTGGTGAGCGCGGCTTCCCACGCGCCTGTGCCGGACGCCGGATAGATGAACACCGGCTGCTTGGTTTTGAAGACGGTTTTGATGCCCGCGAGCACGCGCGTGCCAAGCTGCTGGAAATCTGGGCCGCGGTGATCGAGAATTTGGCGCGACATCGCTGAGATGATCCGCTCCGGCACCGGCGTTGGGCCGGGGATCTGGAGAAAATGGCGGCCGGCGCGATTGGGCTGGTTCGACATCAGTGGTCCTCTGGCTCGACGTAATGCTGGCATTTAGCGCGAAAAGAACCCTCACACGAACCAGCGACCGCGCCGCAATTGGCACATTGTCCCCGGACGATCGGCGCCCCTCGAAGGGGCATCTCTTAGGGACGAATGGGAAGCTCAGTCAAGGCCAGAGGGCCCAATTATCGGGCAGCGCCATCTTGAAACCGAGATCGCGCTGGCGCAACAGTGGCAAATTGCCCATTAGTCGGGTGATCGACGCAACGAGCGAAACGGGGGTCCTGACACATGCACGAACGCGACGTTGCGCGGCTGACGGCGAGCGAAGCCAGCGCGCGGCTCAAGGACGGAACGCTGACGTCGCACACATGGGTTGCCGCGTGCCTTGCGCGCATCGCCGAGCGCGACGAAGCGGTCGCCGCCTGGGCTCATCTTGATGCCAATCGCGCGCTCGCAGACGCACGTGCCGCCGACCAGGATCGCGCAGGGTCTGCAGCGCATCGGCCGCTCGCCGGCATCCCCATCGCCGTCAAGGACGTCATCGATACTGCGGAAATGCCAACAGAATACGGTTCGCCTGTGTTCGCTGGAAATTTCCCGAGCCAGGACGCGACGGTCGTTGGCGAGTTGAAGCGCGCGGGCGCGATCATCCTCGGCAAGACAGTGACAACTGAGTTTGCATTTTTCGGTCCGGGCAAGACGCGCAACCCTCACAACCCCGATTGCACGCCCGGCGGATCATCATCCGGATCGGCGGCAGCCGTCGCGGACTTCCAGGTGCCGCTGGCGCTCGGCACGCAAACCGCCGGATCGATCATTCGGCCTGCGTCATTCTGCGGCGTCATCGGTTTCAAGCCGACATTCGGCGCCGTGTCGCGCACCGGCGTGCTGGCACAGTCGTCGCCGCTCGATACGGTCGGCGGATATGCGCGCTCCGTCGACGACATCGCGCTTTTGATGGATGCCATTTCCGCCTACGACCCGCGCGACGGCGATATGACATCATCACCCCGCGCGGCGCTGGTGCAGGCGACAGCGCAGAAACTCGAACGCCCGCCGCGCTTAGCGTTCGTCAAATCGCCGGCGTGGCTGAGCGCGGACGCCGACGCGCGCGACACGTTCGAACGTTTCGCGGAAGGCTTCGGCGCAAGAGCGGAAGTCGTTGAGACGCCGCTTGGCGCCGACTTCGACGACAGCCTGCGCCTGCAGCAGATCGTTCAGTTCTCCGACATCGCCAAGAATTACGGGCCTATCGCCGACAAGAACCCAGATCGGGTGTCGGCCAAGCTGAAGGACGTCATCGCCGAGGGGCGCAAGTTCACCGCATCCGACATCGCCGCCGCGCGCGCCGCCCGCGAGCCGCTCTACGATGCGCTGCGTCCGATCCTCGTCAATTACGATGCGATATTGACGCCGGCCGCACCAGGCCCGGCGCTCGAAGGGCTTGCGAGCACCGGCAGCCCGATGTTCAACGCGCTGTGGACGTATCTCGGCATGCCGTGCATTTCGCTGCCGCTGCTGAGCGTGCGCGGCATGCCCTATGGCGTGCAGGTTGTAGCGGCGCGCGGCGATGATGCCGGACTGCTGCGTGTCGCCAAGTGGCTTATGCCTGAGCCTCTGCGATAGGTTTTGCACGCGGCGCTTCGCTGAGAGAACCAATAATGAAACCGGCGAGCGACAGCGCGATGCTGGTAAAGCCGATCATCGGGCCGGACCATGCATCAAGCCCAAGCGCGGTCTTGATCGGTCCGAGACCGGCAACGGCGGTAAAGCCGAGCACGAGTGCTGCAAGCGCACCACGGCGCGTGGCGCGCGGCCAGTAGAGCCCGCCCGCGAGCAGCACCACGCCCGAGCAGAAGTAGATCGACCCCGACACGGCGAGGTAATCCCACACGTCTTCCTTGCCCTCGTAGAAAAGCCCCCAGTAGACCTCATAGGCCGCAATTAGAACGATGAACACGCGCGTCATCCAGACCTGGAACGCGCCGTCTTCCGTGCGCCCGGTCAACGGCCCGGCGATATCGCGCGCGATGATCGACGACCAGCAGAACAGATAGCTGTCCTGTGTCGACATGAAGGTCGCGAACATGCACACGACCAGGAAGCCGATCATCCAGCCGGGCAGCGCCTGATTGAGCATGGCCGGCGTTGCCAAGAGATCGGCATCGTCGCCAAAACGCTGCAGCGCCGCGCCGGCATCGCCCGAGCTATTGAAGTAGGCGAACGCCAGAATGCCGAGAAACGCTGGCAGGATCATGCGGCCCATGAACATCACCGACGAGATCAGGAAGGCGGTGTTGACGTGGCGCTCTTCCTTGACGCACAGCGCACGCGACAACGCCGTCGGCCAGATGGCGGACGACACGATGCCGGCCACGAACACCATCCACAAAACATAGGTCATGCCGAAGTGCTCGTTGGCGAAGGGATTGAACCCGGCCACGCCCTTCTTCTCGGCGACGGTCGCCACCGCCGTTTCAACCGGCACGATCGCCAGCATGGCAAGTGTCGCCGAGACAAGGCCGGCGATGATCAGCACGAACTGGAATACGTCGGTGGTGATGACGGAGCGCATGCCGCCATAACAGGTGTATCCCGCCGCGATGACGATGAGGCCGATCATCAGCGAGGTCATGGTGGCGGTGCCGGACTCCAAGCCCAGCAGCGTGACGATGAATATCGAGGCGACCTTGAGAAACAGCCCCATGTTCAACACGCCGCCGAGTGCCATGACGGTGGCGCCGAATACGCGCACATCGCTGCCGTAACGCTTGCCGTAGTATTCCGGCACGGTCAGCACGCCTTCACGGCGCAACGGGCGGACAACGAACCCGGTCAACCCGACGAACAGCGCGCCGATGAACGCCGCGACACCGATGTGAAACGACGAGAAGCCCTGGTTGAACCCGGTCTGCGCATTGTAGGCGACGGTAATGACGCCGATCTCGGTGGCGCCGAGCGTGGCGATGGTGGTCCAGATGCCAAGATCGCGACCCGAGACAAAGAATTCCGTCAGATCGCCGCCGGCGGCTTTGGCATCGTTTCGAGTTGCATAGAGCAGCATGGCGACATAGGCGGCCGAACAGACGACCAGCGAGATCAAAGTTGCGTCGCTCATGGCTTTGATGGCGTCCCTTCTGGTTGCGCTGCTACTGTCGCGATGGCTGGATGGTCGAGCTTGCCCGGCAGACTACTTCGGCCGGCGCGAAACGCCATGGCACGCGACGCGTACGCTTAACAGTCGTGCTGAACGCTAGCGCCACCGGCCGCGCGCGACAACGGTATCGCCGCACTGACCGGTACGCCAACCGCTGCCACGTGATCATCCGGACACAGACGTGATCGCTGCACCGTGAGGGCAGGCCTTATCTCAGACCCCGTTGCCGATGGAGACGGATCTCACCGCCATGGCGGCGCGTCACTTCTTGACGGAGCCGTTCACATGGTTCGCTTCGCCGACGTGCGCGGGCGTGCGGCAGGGCCGCAGCAGGTCGAGCGCCGGGGCCTAGGCGTCGGTCGCGATGTCCATCAGCCCCAACACCGAATGGAACAGGTTGTCGTGGCTGACACGGGCCTTCGCGGCATCGATCAGGCAGGCGCCATCGAGGCCGGCGTTGGCCATCGTCTGCGGCGCCAGCCACATCACCATCGGCACGTGGATCTGGACTTCGGGCGCGATCGCATACGGCATGCCGTGCAGATAGAGATTGTTCTCGCCCAGGCTCTCGCCGTGATCCGACATGTAGATCATGGCCGTTTCGACGCCGTCCGCGGCGCCGGCGCGAAGCGTCTCGATCAGCGTTGCCAACACGTGATCGGTGTAGGTGATGGTGTTGTCGTACGCGTTGACGATCTCGTCCGGCGTGCAATGGCTGAACTGGCTTTTACGGCACACGGGCGTGAAGCGCTCGAAGGCTTCAGGGTAGCGCTTCCAGTAGGCCGGGCCGTGACTGCCCATCATGTGCAGAACAAGCACCTTGTCGCGCGTCATGGCCTTGAAAGAGTCTTTCAACCCCGACAGCAAGATCTCGTCGTGAGTTTCGCCATGGCTGCGGAAGGCTTCATCCGTGCGCGTCGTCATGACTTCGGTGTCGATGCGCGCGCACACACCTTTGCAACCCGCCTGGTTTTCGCGCCACTGCACATCGAGGCCGGCGCGCTTCAGAATATCGAGCAGATTTTCGCGCGCCGCCGCGGCGTCAACGGAGAATTTCGCGCGCCCGAGATTGGAGAACATGCACGGCACGGAATGCGCGGTATCCGTCCCGCAGGAATAGGCGAGCGGAAAATTGATGAGATCGGGAACGGCCTGAAGTTTCGGCGTCGTCGGACGCGCGTAGCCGTTGAGCGAAAAGTTCGCCGCGCGCGCCGTCTCTCCAACGGCGATAACGAGCAGCCGCTTGCGACCGGCCTGAGACGGCGACACGTTGCGCCGTGCATCGCCGCCGACGGTCTCGACGATGGTCGGGCGTGTGGACCTGGATTTGCGCAGATAGCGCAGCGTCGCCGAGATGTAGTTCGACGGCGTCAGCGACAAGCGCAGAACCTTGTTCTCGCGAAAGACCGACAGGAAATCTCCGGCGAACGGAAAACCGACGACAATCGCGATTGCTGCCGCCGCGACCGCGAGCTTGGTGTTGCCGACGACGCTCTCGCGCGGCGAGCGCCATGCGACCGGCGCAAACCAGACGAGGAGCGCGGGAACAACGCCGAAGGCCAAGACCGAAAGTACGAAGCGCGTGCTGACGAGATCTGCGGCTTCAGCGGTATTCGTCTCGAACGTGTTGCGCACCATGTTCAGGTCGATGACGACGCCATACTCCGTCATGAAATATGCAGCCGCCGCCGACACCGGCAGCAGCAGCGCCAGCACGACGCGCAAGACCGGCTTGAAAGAGAGAAGGGCGAGAATTGCCGTCAATAGCGCCGTCAGCACCACGGCGATCGCCGCGATGAACGCCCAATCGGAAATGGTCGCGGGCCCGACAGCGCCGATAAGCCGTGTCCAGAATGCGCCATTCAATGCCGCCACGAAAAACACGGCAACAGCGATGACCAGATGCGCCGGCTTTAATGTCATTATTCGCAGCGTCCAGTCCGGTGGGTGGGTTGCACGACGCACGAGCTCAGTCGCGCAGAGACGACAGGCCAATGTGTACGGCCGGTTCTCTACGACAGCGAACCTGACGTATGCCTGATGGCATAAGGACGCAAAGCGCCAAATCGGCGGCAGGCTTGCTTTATGCGCCAAGGCATCGCGAAACTGCGCGCATTTGTAATCTGATCGTCATCTAGCAGCGGCGTGCGCTCAGGCGTCCGCAGCGCACAGGCGTTCAAGCGTGCGCAGGGTCGACCGGTCGAGCCGGCCATCCGCACGCTTCGGCCGGAAATGCAGTTGGAACGCCCGTATCGCCTTTTGCACGGATGCATCGAGCGTTGCGCCGCCGTCAACGG
>JBOFCQ010000395.1:0-8745 GCA_051646145.1 Hyphomicrobium sp. | reverse complement strand
ATGCCGGCGCAGGACATCCACATTCTGAAGAACCCGGCGAACGGCGACGGCTCGCCCTGGTACACGCCGCCAACCGGCGTTCTGGTGACGCCCGAATGGACCTTCGAGCCAGGCGCATGGCGGCGGTTTGCGGACGGTCCGCGACCGTCTGCCGGTTAAGTTAACGCGCGCGCCGCACCCGAGCGCCGCGCGCCGATCTCCGCTGCGTACGGTTGCATCGGCCGTGCTGCCCCTTTAACCGCATTCACTGGCCCATCGCCCGCCCGCCATGGCAAAGTTCTTGCTGCATTCTGCGAGGCGCGGCGACGCGGGTCGGATTTTGGCACAGGGCCGCGCGCGGCGGGCCATTGCAGCGGCCTCAACCGCCAACGCCCATGAGATTGCGAACCGGGCGCGGGCCATCGCTCCGCCATTTTATCCGCCACCAGAGGACGACATGTTGAGCCGACCGGAGATTGCGCCCGCGAACCCGCCTGAGGCCCTGCCCGCCGCAGGCAAAGCCAATGGATTTGCGCGACCCGGTTTGATCGCGGCTGCCATCGGCCTCGTTCTGCTCGCCTACAATCTGGCGCCCATCCTGTTTGGCATCGACGTGCTGCTAGCGCGCGTGCCCGACGATGCCTTCTACTACCTGATCCTCGCCCGCAATTTCGTCACCACGGGGCTATGGACTTTCGACGGCGCGCATGCCGCCACCGGCTTTCACATCCTCTACGGCTACACGCTGGCGCTGATGTATGCCGTCGTGCCCGACATCGGCCTCGTGCCCGCCTACGTGCTCGTCTGCGTTTTTAACGCGGCACTGCTGGCGGGCAGTGTCTATCTCCTCCTCATGACCGCCGATAACCTCGGCTTTTCCGCAGGCCGCATCGGCGTCATTCTCGTCGCCCTGTCGCCCGCGAGCTTCCGGCTTGCAGGCTACCCGATGGAAACGTGCCTCGCCGTATTCTTCTCGAGCGCGGCGATGCTGCTCGTCACCCACGCTGGCAGCCGTATGAAGGGCGCGATGTTTGCGGCCTTCGCCGTCGGCATTCTCGGCGTACTGTCGCGCTCCGATTTCGGCGCCTTGCCATTCGCGCTATTGGCCGGCGCGGCGGCGTACAGCTATTTCAAATATCGCAGCGGCACGCCTGCCGATTGGCGGCTGCTCCACATCGCGGCTGTGCTCTGTGTTGGCGCCATCGTCGGCGAAGTGCTGGTGATGCTGCACACCCATCATTTCACTGGCGGCTTCGTGCAGCGCAGTGCCAGCATCAAGCTGCATTGGGCGCAGGTTTCCGGATATAATCCGCTGCCCGGCGTTGCGCGCATCACCGAACTTGCCGGGCCGCACATCATTCCCCGTCCCATTATCCTGGCGCTGATCGCACTGGTCGCCGTCGCGGTCGTCGTCACGCGTCGCACTGAAGCCGTACTCGCCAATCCGATCGTGCCCGGCGCTATCCTCATCATGGCCGGATACTGCGCCGTCTACATGCTGAACGGCGCCGTGCAGTACTGGTATGCCGGCCTCTACTTCGCCGCTGTGGCGATGGTCAGCGCCGCCGTATGGCAAAGCTTCGGCGGGGCATCGACGCGCGTCGCCGCCGGCGCTATCGCGATCTTTCTCGCCTCTGCCGTCTACCAGCAGGTGAACCCGCCGTGGCCGTGGGCGAAGGCGTCGCGCGAAGCCGGCGATTACATCAGATCGCATCCCGAACTCGGCCGCGTCGGCTCCTGGAATGCCGGTATCACCGCCTTCTATGCCGGCCGCCCGGTGGTCAATCTCGACGGCCTCGTCAACGACGACGTCTATGCCGCCGTGGCCGGCAATCGCCTCGCCAACTACCTCGTCGATCGCGATATCCGTTATGTCGTTGACTTCACCTCGATGCTCGACACCGAGGGCGGACGGCGCGGCGGCTACAGCGACGGCACGCTCGCCCGATGCGTCAAGCCGGAGCGCACGTTCGGCGCCGACGTCGACTTCAACGGGCACAAGTACACGCTGATGTCCGTCGATCACGCGTGCATTCGCGGCACAGCGACCAACGCGCCCTAGAGCTTGAGCTTGCGAAAAATCGGATCGGGAATGGCGCAAATGATGGCCATGATGGCCCGCCACACCGGCCTGACGTAGATCGTGCCGCGATAACGTTCTTCGGCCGCGCGATATATGGCCTTCGCCACCTCGTCCGGTTCGGCCGTCAGCAGTCCCGGCAATGCCATGCCCGCCGTCATGCGCGTATTGACGAAGCCCGGCTTCACCGTCACCACGCGCACGCCGTGCGCCGTCATGCGGTTGCGCAGCCCCGACAGAAAGGCCGTCAAGCCGGCCTTCGCCGATCCATAGACATAGTTCGATTGCCGGCCGCGATCCCCCGCCACCGAACTGACGCCGACGATGGCGCCATGGCCGCACGCGGCAAAGCGTTCAGCAAGAAGCCCAAGGATGACCGCCGGTCCCTCGAAATTCGTGCGCAGAAGCATCGTAGCGTGGTCGCTGTCCGTCTCAGCCCGCGCTTGCGTACCGAGCGCGCCAACGCAGCAGATCGCGGTATCGGGCAACGTTGGCAGTCCATCCAAAAACTCATTGAAGCGCGCCGTCTCCAGCACGTCGAACGCGTGGACAGTGACCGGCGCGCGGGTGCGCGTTGTGATGTCGTTGGCCTCGCGCGACAGCGCCGATACATCGCGCGCCGCGAGCATCACCGCATAGCCCGCCTCCGCATAGACCAAGGCCGTGGCGCGCGCGATGTCGGACGTCGCGCCGATGACGAGAACGGATTTCTTCACGTCTACACTCCGAGCCGTGTTGAGAGTTTCGATACGATCCGGCGATCCGCATCGATGCCGCGCCTGAAATCGCGGAATGCGGCCAGAGCGGGATAGCCCGATTCGAACGTCGCTCGCGACTGGCGGGCATCCTTCGCCAGATAGAGCCGTCCGCCCGCATCGACGACCAGGCGATCGATATCCTCCAAGAACGCCGCGACCTTGCCGCTCATCTTGAAGTCGAGCGTCAACGTCAGTCCCGGCATCGGAAACGACATCAGTCCGCCGCCACTGCCGAGCTTTTTCAGAACCGCCAGGAACGAGGCATCGCCGCGTGCCGCCGTCCGTTCCAGAATTTCGCTGATGACCGCGCGCGCACGCGGCATCGGGATAACGCACTGGTGCTGCACGAAACCCTGCCGCCCGTAAATTTTGTTCCATCCGCCGATGCTGTCGAGCGGGAAGAAATAGGGGTGCCAATGCACCAGCCGCGCGTCGCCCGCATGGCGCGCGCCGGCGCGATAATAAGCTTCGTTGAAAGCGCGCACCGAAAGAGGGTTCAGCGTGAACGACGGCATTTCCACCGGCACCGAAAATCGCGCGCGCGGAGCCGCCGGAAAGACGGCGTTTGCCGGCGCCATGCGGACAACATCTGCCGCGCTCGCGTGCTCTCCCAGATAGACGAGTGCCCTGCCAAGCGACGCGCCCTTCGCCAAGCCATCGATCCAGGCCACGGAATAGGTTGCGCCGTCTGCGGCCTCAAGCGCGCTGATCGCATCATCGAGATTGCGTGCGACCAGCGTTTGCTGGCGTATCCATCCACTCTCGATGGGCCGCAAGGCGAGCGTCGCGTCGATGATCGTGCCCGTCAGCCCCATGCCGCCGAGCGTCGCATCGAAGAGCGCGGCATTCTCCATGCGCGAAGCCGTGACGACCGCGCCCGATGGCAGCGCAATGCGCATGGCGACGAGACCGTTGCCAAAGCCGCCGTCGCGGTGGTGGTTCTTACCGTGCACGTCGGCCGCAATCGCCCCGCCGACCGTGACAAACTTGGTGCCCGGCACGACGCGCGGGAAAAACCCGCGCGGGCCAAAGGCTGCGATGATGTCTCCGAGAAGAACGCCGGCTTCAACGGTCACGACGCCGGTTGCGGCATCGAAGGCCATCATGCGGTTCAAGCCGCCCGCCATCAGCGTTGCGCGTTCCCCGATGGCCGCATCGCCATAGGCGCGTCCGTTGCCGCGCGCGACATGGCCGTCGAGTGCCGTGACGATGCCCGCGACATCCTGCGGACGCGCGAGCTGGCGAACGTCCGTCAGATGGCGCGGATAACGGCCCCACCCCGACAGCTCGGTCATGAGCGCGGCCCCGTGAAGACATAGCGCAGATCAAGAAAGTATTTGGCCGTGTAGCCGATCGCGAGACCGATTACAGCGCCCGTATATTTTGCGAACGACGTGCCCCAGATCTTCCAGAACGCGATCTCGACGACCCAGAAGATGGCCGTGGTCAAGACGCTGCACAGCGCATAGATGGTGACCTTGCGGGCCTCTTCGACAGCCGTGCCGTGGTCGTCGTAGAACACCCACCATTTGTCGAGCAGATACTTGACCACGAACCCAGCCGCCGTGCCAGCGAGGATCGACGCCATGACGTGCAGGCTCGGCAGGCCGCGTATGACCACTTCCTGCGCAAGAATGTTCATGGCGGTCGCGACGCCGGCAAAGGCCACGAAGCGAAATGCGATTTCGTGCGGCATCAAGGACGGCGCATTGGCGGCAGGCGATTTCGCGAGCGGCGGTGTCATCGGGTCTCTCACTCAGATCGCCAGCATGATGATCGCGACCATGACCGCGACGACCGCGAAGCTGACACGGTCCGTCAGGGCGAAAACAATTGGATCGTCGGGCAATTGCCGGCGATGGGCGAGGATCAGAACGCGTCCGATCCAATACGTCAGCAGCGGACAGATGAGCCACAGCAGTTGCGGCTGGCTGTAGAGCCGGCGCACCGTTTCCGAAGAGATGTAGAGCGAAAACACCGTGACGGCGTTGAGGCCGGAGGCGGCTGCCAGCGCTTGCACCACCGACATGTCGGACACGAGATAGTTGCGATTGGCGGGGCTGCCGATGCCGGCGTCGAGGCGCATGGCGAGTTCCGTGTAGCGCTTGACGAGCGCCAGCGCGGTAAAAGCAAACATCGAAAACGCCAGCAGCCACTCGGAAACGCCGACATTGATGGCTATGGCGCCGCACACCACGCGCGCCGTATAGAGCATCGCGAGCACGACGATATCGACCATCATCTTGCGCTTCAGCCAGAACGAATAGGCCGTCGTCAACGCCAGATAGCCAAACAGTCCGGCGGCGAACATCGGAGAAATCGTGAACGCGATGGCGAACGCGGCGGCCGTCAGCATGCCGGCAACGATGAGCGCATCGTGCGGCGCGATGATGCCGGCGGCGAGTGGCCGGTTGCGCTTTACCGGATGTTCGCGGTCGGCTGCGAGGTCGACGCAATCGTTGACGATGTAGACGCCGGACGCACAGAGCGAGAACGCAACGGCCGCAAGCGTTGCATTGACAATCGGCTCGATGCCGAACTGATGCGCGGTCAGGAGCGGCAGGAAAATCAGCGCATTCTTTGCGTACTGATGCACGCGCATCAGCCGCAGCCAATCCTTCAATCGTGGCACTTTGGCCTCCAGAACTTCGGCGTCAGGCTTGAGCGCGAGCAGTCGCCTATTGACGGATCGCGTCAGCCGCACGGCAATGGCCTTGGCCGCATGCCGCCACACCGGCAAGTCGGCCGCGTCGTTGCCGATGTAATCGAAACCGCCCTCGCCGAACGCCTCGACGAGGCGGCGTGCTTTCGCTTCGCCGCCCGCGTTGAGCGTGCCATCGGAGGCGAAGCTGCCGGTAAACAGGCCGAGGTGTCCGGCGATCTTGTCGACGACGATCCGATCGCTCGCTGACGCCAGATAGACGGGCCGGCCATCGGCGATGGCCGTCGTCACCCGCGCGAGCACGGCATCGTCATAGGGCAACATGGCCGGATCGAAGTCCGTCGCCTCCGCCAGTTCACGCTTCAGCCGCGCCTTGCCATGACGCAGCGCCATCAGCGACGTAAACCATGCGACGACACCCGCCTTGGCGCGCGCGAACGCGGTCTCGACCAGCATGTCGGAGCGCAGAAGCGTTCCGTCGAGATCGACCACCAGCGGTCTGTTCAGCATGACATCGGACGGCACTGTCGTCGTTCCTTTAAGCAACCGGTACTCGCTGCTATCATGAAACGGGCCAATCGGACGCCGTCAGCGCATTCTCGCCAACTCAGCGCCCGAACACTGCCTTTCTACCAGAAATGCACGGTGGCACGAACCATGCGCAGCATGCGGCGTAGCATCTCATTTTTTCGGGCGTAGCAGCGCCGGGCGGACCATGCGTAGCACAATGACCGTTACCGCGACCCAAGATGGCACAGTCGCCGGCAGCGACACCGTGCTGGCGCTCGGCCGCGGTCTCATCATCGCCCTGCTGTTTACGATTTCGCCGTTGGCGCTCGTCCAGCTCGGCTGGCAATACGACGACACCGGCGGCGGACCGCTCGACAAGCTGCATCCCGCGACATGGCTGGCGCTGCTCCTCTTTGGCTATCAGTTGGCGCGCCATGGCAACCCGCTTACGGGCTTCATCCGCACGTTCGAACGCCATGCGAACATGGTGCCCTTCCTGCTCGGCATCGTGTTCATGATCGTCTACGCGACGCGCGTCATCGGCTCTCCGTTCACCATCTTCATGGAGACATTCCTCGCACCGCTGCTGGTCTTCCTGCTCTACGTCGACATTGAGGGCCGGGAGGCGAAATATCTGGCCTGGCTGATGCACGCTCTGCTCTTTGCCAATGCCCTGCTCGGCTTCTACGAGTTCATCTTCTCGTTTCACCTGACGCCGCTCGTCGTCAACGGTGAACTCATCACCGATGAAACGCGCTCGACCGCGTTGCTCGGCCATCCGCTCGCCAATGCCGCGATTGTCGGATCATATGTGCTGATCCTCGCCATCGGCGGCGGCCGCGACCTGCCGCCGGTTCTGACGCTGCTGGTATTCGCGGTCAACCTCGCGAGCATGATTGTGTTCGGCGGACGCGCCGCGACGGCGCTTGTCCTCGGCGCGCTCGTGCTTCTCGGCCTCAAACAATTCCTCGACGTGCTGCGCGGAGCACCGATCCGCCTGCAGTCGCTGCGCACCGGGCTGCTCGCCATTCCCGTCGTCTGCCTGCTCGTCACCGGCCTCGTCGAACTCGGCTTTTTCGATATGTTCCTCGATCGCCTGACCGACGACGAAGGCAGCGCTAGCACGCGTATCGCCATGTTCTCGATCTTCGATCACGTCACATGGTCGGAACTTCTCTTCGCGCCCGACGCCAAGCACATCGGCACGTGGTCGGCGATCTACGGTCTCGACTACGGCATCGAGAGTTTCATCGTGGCCTTCCTGTTGTCGTTCGGCATCATCGCGACCGTGGTCTTCATTCCGACGCTGGTTCTGTTCTGCATCGCCGTTGCGCGCGCGCTGAGCCCGCGTGGCGGATGGGTGCTCGTCTACTTTTTTGCCGTGGCGCTGACATCGGTCAGCCTGTCGGCAAAATCGCCGCTATTCGCCACACTCATCGTGATGCTCATGGTGCTGCTGCGCCAGAAACAGGCCCGGCCCGGCGCGCGCTCGCCGGTATTCAGCCGCTAGCGCCTAACGCATCACCGCGACGGCATCGCCTTCAAGGCGTCAGCCACCGCGTAAAAAGCCGGTTTTGGCTGATAATCGCTGTCGAAAAGCAACGGTCGAGGCCGGCGCCGCGCGGACGGATTTTTCTCGACGTCCGCGTACCAGATCCAGTTCTTCTCATCCATGAGCTGCCACGTCGTCAGCGTCTTCACCGCCTTGACCGACAGCGCCGCGTCGAGAAAGCGGCGATAGAGATCGGCAACGCGCCGGTCGCGCGTGGCAATCAACGGCGGAAACGCCTTGTCGTTGCAATCGAGCTCGGTGATCGAAATCTCGAGCCCGAGTGCTGCGAACTGCTCCAGATACTTTGCGAAGGCATCGACATCGTAGGGTGCGCCGGAATTCAGATGGCACTGCAGCCCAACGCCGGTGAGCGGCACATTGCGATCCCTGAGACGGCGCACGAGGGCGAGAAAACTTTCGCGGAACACGCGGCCGTTGTCGTCGGCCGTTTCCGTCTGCGCTTCATTGAGAAACAACCGGGCACCCGGATCGAGGCGCGCCGCAAGCTCGAAGCTGCGATCGATATAGCGTTCACCGAGCGCTGTGAGAAACAGCCCTCCGCGCAAATTGCCGGGAAGCCTGTCCCACGGCCCGATCGGCTCATTGACGACATCCCATTCAAACACCTGCCCGCGATAGCGATCGAGAACTTTGGTCAGGTGCGTTTCAATGAGTTTCTCGGCATCGCGGGGGCTCAGCGTCTTCGCCCAATCGGGAAGGTAATCGTTCCAGATCAGCGTGTGCCCGCGCACCTTCATGACATTGTCGCGCGCGAACGCCATCAGCCGGTCAGCGGGCCCGAAATCCATCTGTTCGGCGGTCGGGCTCAACGTATGCATCTTGAATTCGAGTTCGCTGGTCAGCACGCGCGCATGGCGCTGATAGAGCGCGCCATAGCGGGCGCCATCGGGCTGATCGAGTTCGGCGACGGAGAACGAGGCGCCAAACAGCAATCCCTTTTCAGCGGCAAGCGCAGCCAAGCTCATCGCCTCGGCTTTCGACGCGGCAAGGGATTGCGATGCGGGTGTCGTTGCCGCTGTCGTCAGCACGAGCGCTGCCGCGCCCGCGCCTTTCAGCGCCGTGCGGCGCGAAAGCCGGTTCAAACCGTCGCCAGACAGGGGATCGCGATCAGACAAGGAATTTGGTCCGCAAAAATTCGCAAATATGGACAGCGATGGCCGGGGCTCCGTGATAATTTTACGCG
>JBOFCQ010000361.1:0-1838 GCA_051646145.1 Hyphomicrobium sp. | reverse complement strand
GCGCGCTTGAACGCCATCAGGCTTTCGAGCATGGCCTTGTCGCAATCGAACGCGCCGGCTTCGGCCGCACGCACGATCATCGCGTACTCGCCCGACACCTGATAGGCGAACGTCGGCACTTTGAACGTCTCCGACACACGCCGCACGATATCAAGGTAGGGCATGCCGGGTTTCACCATCACCATGTCGGCGCCCTCTGCGAGATCGAGCGCGACCTCCCGGATGGCCTCATCGCTATTGGCCGCATCCATTTGATAGGTGCGCTTGTCGCCTTTCAGAAATCCGGCGGAGCCGACGGCATCGCGGAACGGGCCGTAAAACGCGCTCGCGTACTTCGCCGCGTACGACATGAGCTGCACGTTGCTGTGACCGCTGGCTTCGAGCGCGCGGCGGATTTCGCCGATGCGGCCATCCATCATGTCGGACGGCGCCAGAATGTCGGCGCCCGCCTCCGCCTGCACCAGAGACTGCTTGATGAGGGCGGCGTTGGTCTCGTCGTTGACGATGGCGTCGCCGACGAGCAGTCCGTCATGGCCGTGGCTGGTATAGGGGTCGAGCGCCACATCGAGTATGACGCCGATGTCGAGCCCGGTCTTCTTGATGGCGCGTGTTGCGCGGCAGACGAGATTGTCCGGGTTGAAGGCCTCGCGCCCATCCGCCGTGCGCAGCGCCGGATCGGTGAACGGAAACAGCGCCACCGCCGGAATGCCGAGTCGATGGGCGTCATGGGCGGCTTCAACTGCCTGATCGACCGTCAGGCGGTAGACGCCGGGCATTACCGCGACAGGCGTGCGCTGCGCCGTGCCTTCGGTCACGAACAGCGGCCAGATCAAATCAGCGGGCTGCAGCGTCGTCTCGCGCACCAGGGCGCGGGCCCACGGCGTCTTGCGGTTGCGGCGCATCCGGATGGCGGGAAAGCCGCCGGTCGTCGCCGGAGAAGCGTGGACGTTTGACGGGGGACCGCTGCGTGATGATGCCATGATGCCTTGCGACCGCTTGCTGCTGTGCGCGGTCAATAAGCGGCACCGACGCGCATTTGGCAAGCCGACGGGTGGACGGCGATGGCGTTAAACATGAGGCATCGGCAACGGGCGTTCGCGAAAGCGCGCTCAGTCGCAGATTTTGGTCGACTTGCGCGGCGCCATATCGACGTGGAAATGGTTGCGGTGCGCTTCGTTTGCTTCAGGCCCAAGCGTCGTGCCGAAGATCCG
This sequence comes from Hyphomicrobium sp., assembly GCA_051646145.1. GTDB lineage: Bacteria > Pseudomonadota > Alphaproteobacteria > Rhizobiales > Hyphomicrobiaceae > Hyphomicrobium_B. Next base: position 627 of record JBOFCQ010000361.1, on the reverse strand, counting down.
GCAGGCGGCGGCGTGGGTCTCTCTCAGGAATTGCGTGATGCGCGGCGGACCCGAGGGCTTGCTTGCGGCTGAACCGACAGCCGGCTTGTCGCTGGCGCGGGCGAGCGTTGTCGCCTTTGGCCCGCCGAGGCGGCTAATGCCGATATCGATGCCGGTGTTCGTGCCGGCGACGCCGTCCTCGGATTGTCCAGGGCGCAGCGTGATACTGAGCGCCGGCTTCGTCTTGGTCGGCGTGGCGGCGGTCGCCGGCTCTTCGAGCGCCAAAGCTGGCTCGCCGGCGCCGTCCTTGCCGCGCGCCGGCTTCGCGGCGATCGAGCCGGTGCTGCTGTCGGTGCCAGGCTTAGCGGGTGCGCCGGCAACGGGCGGCGCGGCGCGTGCTGCGGCAGCGGCTGCCTCGCGCGCTTTCTTCTCTTCGGCGGCTTTGGCCGCGGCGAGGCGGCGCGCCGCGTCGCGTGCCGTGTCGCCCCAGCTTTCAAGAACATAGGCCGTCTTGCCGGCCGACGTGATGAAGCCGCGAATGTCGAGCGCATTGGCAAGGCCGTGTTCGCTCAAGCGCCCGCCGGCGCGGCCATAGGCGTTGCGGCACGAATAGGCGCTCATCACTTCGATCTTGATGACGTCGGCCGA
>JBOFCQ010000083.1:0-12694 GCA_051646145.1 Hyphomicrobium sp. | reverse complement strand
GGGCGCACGGGCCTCATGGGCGAACGCGGCGCGGAAGCCATTCTGCCGCTGACACGCGGGCGCGATGGACGCCTCGGCGTTGCAGCCGACGGCGGTGGCGGCGGCAATATCACCATCAACATCCGGACCGACGATGCCGAAAGTTTCCGCCGCTCGGAAGCGCAGGTGGCGGCCATGGTGGCGCGCGCGGCAGCCTATGGCCGTCGCAATCTGTGACGGCCGTCAGCGCGCGGCATGGCAGCGTCAGCGGCAAGCGAAGGGGTGATCGATCATGAGCTTTCACGAGATCCGTTTTCCAACGAGCGTGTCGCTCAACGCGCAAGGCGGCCCGGAGCGGCGCACGGATGTCGTGGTGCTCGGCTCGGGGTTCGAGCAGCGCAACAGCCGTTGGGCCGATAGCCGTCGCGCCTATGACGCGGGATACGGCGTCAAGTCTCTCGACGACCTTCATGCGGTGATCGCATTCTTCGAAGAGCGGCGCGGGCGGCTTCACGGCTTCAGGTGGCGCGATCACAGTGATTGGAAATCGTGCCCGCCGCAAGCGACGCCGACGATGCTGGATCAGCAGATCGGCATCGGCAACGGCATTGCCTCCACGTTTCAGTTGGCCAAGGTGTATGGCAGCGTCCATGCGCCGTGGACGCGCGCGATACAAAAGCCGGTCGCGGGGTCGGTGTTGATTGCCGTTGCGGGCGCGGCCAAAACGGCCGGTGTGCAATTCGTGGTGGATACGACCACGGGCGCCGTGACGTTTCTTGCAGGTCATATTCCAGCGGCCGGCGCGACGGTGACGGCCGGTTTCACCTTCGACGTGCCGGTGCGCTTTGATACCGACAAGCTCGACATCAATGTGCAAGGCTTCAAGCATGGCGCCATTGCAAACATTCCCTTGGTCGAGGTGCGGCTATGAAGGCGCTCGATCCGGCGTTCGACGCCCACATTCTCAGCGGCGCGACGACGCTTTGCTGGTGCTGGCGGCTGACGCGCGCCGATGGCGTGCGTCTCGGGTTCACCGACCATGATCGCGCGCTGATATTCGACGGCACGACGTTTGAAGCGTCCGCCGGCTTTACGGCGAGCGACATCAAGGAGAGCATCGGCCTCTCGGTCGATAATCTCGACGTGACGGGCGCGTTGTCGTCGCAGGCGCTCGACGAGCACGATCTGGCGCGTGGCCTGTACGACGATGCGCGGGTCGAGATCTTCCGCGTCAATTGGCAGGCCGTTGCCGAGCGCGTGCTGATGCGATCGGGAAGCCTTGGCGAAGTACGTCGCAGCGGTTTGGCGTTCACCGCCGAAGTGCGCGGGTTGGCGCATTATCTGCAGCAGCCGATGGGACGGCTCTACCAGTTGACGTGCGATGCCGACCTTGGCGACGCACGCTGCAAGGTGAACCTGTCATCGCCGAGTTATCGCGGCACGGCGACGATCAGCGCCGTTAGCGGTCCGCGCGCTTTCACGGTCACGGGGATAACATCGTTCGCACATGATTTTTTCACGCGCGGGCTGGCCGTCGTCGCATCGGGGGCGGCGCTTGCGAGCCGGTCTGAAATCAAGCGACACAGCAAGATCGGCGGCGTCGTCACCATGGAATTGTGGACGGCGCAGGCGGTGATGCCCACCGTTGGCGACACGCTGACGGTGACGGCCGGATGCGACAAGCGCATCGCGACATGCGCCGCGCGCTTTTCGAATACGGTCAATTTTCGCGGCTTTCCGACGATGCCAGGCAACGACATCGTGACCAAGATCGCGCGCCGGAGTTGATGCCATGACGCAACTGGGCCGCGCTACGGCATCGCGATGCGCGACGCCGGACGAGATCGTTGCCGCGGCGCGGGCCTGGATCGGAACACCCTATCATCATCAGGCGAGCTGCCGGGGTGTTGGCGCCGATTGCCTCGGGCTGGTGCGGGGTGTGTGGCGCGACGTCTTTGGGCACGAGCTGCTGACGCCGCCCGCCTATTCGCGCGATTGGGGCGAAGCGAACGGCATCGAGACCATGCTTGCTGGCGCGCGGGCGCATCTGACCGAGATCGCCATCGCAGACGCGGCGGCCGGCGATGTCGTTCTGTTTCGCATGCGTCCCGGCGCGGTCGCCAAGCACGCGGCGATTTTAGCCAGCGCAACGACGATGATCCACGCCATGGAGGGCGTTGCCGTGAGCGACGTGGCGCTGTCGCCGTGGTGGCGGCGACGCATGGCGGCGGCATTTCGATTTCCGGGAGTTTGACGGATGGCAACCTTGGCACTCGCGGCCGTCGGATCGGCGGTCGGCGGATCGCTCTTGCCGGCGGGCCTTGGCGCGTTCGGCGCAACGCTATCCGGCGCCGCCATCGGCTCGCAGCTCGGCGCCCTCGGTGGCGCATTCGTCGACAATGCCCTTTTTGGATCGTCGGGGCAGACACGTGCCGTCGAAGGACCGCGGCTCACCGATCTCCACGTCACGGCCTCGACCGAGGGCGCGCCGATCACACGGTGCTATGGGCGCGTCAGGATCGGCGGCCAGATCATCTGGGCGAGCGACTTTGAAGAAGCGGTCGTGACGACGAGCCAGGCGTCGGGCAGCGGCAAGGGCGGCTTCGGCGGTGGCGCGGGCGAGACCGGCACGGTGACCGAATATCGCTACTACGCGAATTTCGCCGTGGCGCTTGCCGAGGGGCGCATCACGCGCCTCGGGCGCGTTTGGGCCGACGGGCGCGAATTCGACCTCAATCAGACGACGTGGCGGCTCTACAAGGGCACGGAAACGCAACAGCCCGACAGCCTCATTCAGAGCGTCGAGGGCGCGGCGGCGACACCGGCCTATCGCGGGCTCGCCTACATCGTGTTCGAACACATGGCGCTTGCCTCCTTCGGCAACAGGCTGCCGCAATTATCGTTCGAAGTGTTCCGCAGCGTCGATGGCAGTGACGACGATATCCGCGCCATCGTGCTCATTCCGGGGTCGGGAGAATTCGCCTACGCCGTCGATCCCGTGTGGCAGCCGAAGGCCGCAGGCGTCAACACGCCGGAGAACGTGCACACGCTGCTGGCGCCGAGCGATTGGGCGGCGGCGGTCGATCAATTGGAAAACGAACTCGTCAATGCGCGCCGCGTGTCGCTGATTGTCAGTTGGTTTGGCACAGACCTGCGCGCGGGCACGTGCGAAATCAAACCCGGCGTCGAGAACACGAGCAAGGTTACGGAACCGCTGACGTGGCGTGTTGCCGGCGAAACGCGCGCGACCGCGCATGTCGTCAGTACGCGCGACGGGCGGCCGGCCTATGGCGGCACGCCCTCCGATCAAACGGTGATCGCGGCGCTGCGCGATTTGAAACAGCGCGGCTTCGATGTGACGCTGACGCCGTTCGTGCTGATGGACGTCGCCGAGGGCAATGTTCTGTCGAACCCTTATGGCGGCACGGGGCAACCGCTCTATCCCTGGCGCGGCCGCATCACCTGCCATCCAGCGCCGGGACAGCCGGGCTCGCCCGACAAAACGGCAGCAGTGGCAAGCCAGATCGCGGCGTTCGTCGGCACGGCGGCGGTGGCGCACTTCGCGATTTCCGGCGACAGCGTTGTCTACAGCGGCCCGAACGAATGGTCGTACCGGCGCATGGTGCTGCATCAGGCGCATCTCGCCAAGGCGGCGGGCGGCGTTGCGGCGTTCCTCATTGGCACCGAATTGCGCGGGCTGACGTGGGTGCGCTCGGCGGCGGCCACGTATCCCTTCGTCGCCGCGCTCATCGCGTTGGCGAACGATGTGCGCACGGTGCTCGGTCCGGCGACGAAGATCGTTTACGCGGCAGACTGGTCGGAATATTTCGGGCATCAGCCAGCGGACGGCAGCAACGATGTCTATTTTCATCTCGATCCGCTGTGGGCATCCGCCAACATCGACGCCATCGGCATCGACGTCTATTGGCCGCTCGCCGATTGGCGGGAGGTCGCCGGTCATCTCGATGCGCTTCAGGGCTACACCTCGACGTATGACCTCGCCTATCTGCGATCCAACGTGCGGGGCGGCGAGGGTTACGATTGGTATTACGCGTCGGAGGCCGGGCGGAACGCGCAGACACGCTTGCCGATCAACGATGCCTTGGGCAAGCCGTGGGTCTACCGCTACAAGGATATCAAATCGTGGTGGCTTAATGCGCATTACAATCGGCCGGGCGGCGTTGAATCGGTCGCGCCGACGGCGTGGGTGCCGCAATCGAAGCCGTTCTGGCTGATGGAGATTGGCTGCCCCGCAGTTGATAAAGGGGCCAATCAGCCGAACGTGTTCGTCGATCCGAAAAGTTCAGAAAGCGCCTATCCCTATTATTCGCGCCGCACGCGTGATGATTTCATGCAGCGGCGCTTCATCCGCGCGTTGATCGAAGCCTTCGACTGGACGAAGGACGGCTACCTCGCAGACGGCAACCCCGTCTCGGCGTTGACCGGCCAGCGCATGGTCGATCTCGACCGCATGTACGTGTATTGCTGGGATGCGCGGCCGTATCCGGCGTTTCCCGAGCAGCAGGACGTATGGGGTGACGGCGCGAATTGGACCTACGGCCATTGGATCAACGGCCGCCTCGGCGCCGCGCCGCTGCCCGAGCTCGTTGCCGCCATCACGCACGAAAATGGCTTCGAGGATATCGATGTCTCGGGTTTGGCCGGGACGGTTCCAGGCTACGTCGTCGATCGGGTGATGGCGGCGCGCGATGCGTTGCAGCCGCTCGAACTCGCGTATTTCTTCGACAGTATCGAGACGGGCGGACACATCGCATTCCGCCATCGCGGCAGCGCGCCGGCGGTGTTCGCGCTGACCGGCGACGATCTCGTCGAGGAACGCGCCGGCGACGCCCTGTTGACGCTGACGCGCGGGCAGGAGACGGAACTGCCGGCCAGCGCCAAGCTGCGCTTCATCGCCGGTGATGACGACTATCGCCAAGGCGTCGCGGAGGCGCGGCGGCTGATCGGCGCCAGCGGACGGGTGGCGGAAGCCAATCTGCCGATCGTGCTCGATCAGGCGCTGGCGGGCGCGATGTCCGAGACGTGGCTGTTCGAAAGCTGGGCGGCGCGCGAGCGGGCGAGTTTCAAGCTGCCGCCGAGCGCGCTGGCGTTGGAGCCGGGCGACGTTGTCAGCATTGCCGACAGCGGACTGACGCGGGCGTTTCGCGTCACCGACATCTCGGAACACGGCGTGCGCGAGATCGATGCGCTGAGTATTGATCCGACGGTCTATATCGCCAGCCCTACCGCACCACGGCCCGCAAGCGCGGCCCCCATCGTGCAGGTTGGATCGCCGGCGGGTTTCTTTCTCGATCTGCCGCTGCTGACGGGCAGTGAAACGCCGGAAGCGGGCTACGTGGCGGCAAGCCAGACGCCATGGCCGGGTGCGGTTGCGTTCTATGCGTCACCACAGACGACAGGATACATGCTGAAAGCGCTGGTAACCGCAGCGGCGACAACCGGCGCCACGCTTGACGCCATCGCTGTCGGCGTTGAGGGGCGTGTCGATTGGTCGAACGCGTTTCGCGTGCGCCTGTCGCATGGCGCGCTCGCGTCCGCCGACGTTGTCTCGGTGCTTGGCGGGGCGAACGCCGCCGCGATCCGCAACGACATCGGCCAATGGGAGATCGTGCAGTTCCTCAATGCCGACCTCGTCGATGTGGCGACATATCGGCTGTCTGGGCTGCTGCGCGCGCAGGCGGGCACCGACGGCGCCATGCGCGCCACGATGTCGAGCGGCGCGCCGTTCGTGCTGCTCGATGCGGCCGTGACGCCGGTGCCGCAAACGCTGAACGATCTCAATCTGCCGCTCAACTGGCGCTTTGGTCCGGCGAACAGGCCGCTCGGCGACAGCGCCTATCTGGTGACGTCGCATGCTTTCAGCGGCGCAGGCTTGCTGCCGTTGTCGCCGGCGCATGTCAGAGCAACACGCAATAGCGCTGGCGATGCAACGCTGACCTGGCGGCGGCGCACGCGCATCGGCGGCGACACCTGGGAAAGCGCGGACGTGCCGCTTGGCGAAACGTCAGAGCGCTACGAGACCGACATTCTTTCGGGCGCAACCGTGGTGCGGACGTTGGCGACGACGGCACCGGGCGTCACGTATTCGGCGGCAGACCAGACGAGCGACTTTGGCAGTCCGCAGGCCACGCTGTCGGTCGCGGTGCATCAGATCGGCAGCTTAGGCGGGCGAGGGACGGCGCGCGTTGCGCACGTCTGAGCATCCCAGTCGCACGACATCACTCAACATCAGCGAGATCGACATGACGCAACCTGCCTGGCTCGCGGCGGCGTGGGCGGAGTTCGGCGTGCGCGAGGGCCGCAGCGCGGCCAACACGGCGCGCGTTGTTGGATATTACAAAGACGCCGGCCATGGCCGTGTTGCCAACGACGACGTGCCGTGGTGCGCGGCGTTTGTCGGCGCCATGCTGGCACGCTGCGCTATTGCGCCAACGGGATCGCTGATGGCGCGATCGTATGCCGGCTGGGGCCGTGCGCTCGCTGCGCCGCAACTCGGCGCGATTTGCGTGCTGTCGCGCGGCGCGGACCCAGCACTCGGACACGTCGGCTTCTATGTCGGCGAGGACGGCCGGCGCGTTTTTCTGCTCGGCGGCAATCAGGACGACGCGGTGAGCGTTGCGGCCTATGACCGTTCGCGCGTGCTGGCGCTGCGCTGGCCGGACACCAACGCGGATAGAGACGCGGCGCCGTTAACGCAGCACACACCTGAACTGCGTCACGACGCATTCGACGCGGCGCTGGCGCATGTGCTGGCGATGGAAGGCGGGTTCAGCGACGATCCCAACGATCCGGGCGGGCCAACGCAGCGCGGCATCACGCTTGCTGTTTACGCGGCGTGGATCGGCCGCACGATCGATGCGACCTCGCGAGCGGATCTGGTGGCGGCGTTGAAAGCCATCCCCGAAGCAACGGTGCGCGCGATCTATGCCGCGCGCTATTGGCGGCCGGCGCGGTGCGGTGAACTAAATGCGGCGCTGGCGCTGATGCACTTCGATGCGGCGGTCAATCACGGTGTGGGAGCAGCGGCGCGCATGGTGCAGCAGGCGCTTGGCGTTACTGTCGATGGCGAGATCGGACCCGACACCTTGGCGGCGGCGGCGCGTGCCGACATTGCAAAAACGATTGCACGTTACGGCGACATTCGCCGCGCCCGCTATCGCGCGCTGCCGCACTTCTGGCGCTTCGGCCGCGGCTGGCTCCGGCGCACGGACAGCACCGTGGCGCGGGCTTTGGAAATGGCCGCCGCTTTTGCCAAGACGTCAACCAACGAGAAAGGGCGCACCATGACCAACGACGTCACGCGCACGAACGAAGGCAGCGGCAACGACGACGCCACCAGTCACGTTGCCGGCAAATGGTGGCTGCAATCGAAAACCGTGTGGGGGTCGCTGATCGCCGCCGCCGCCGCTATCGCGCCGGCGCTCGGGCCACTGTTTGGCATCGATATCCCGGCGGCGATCATCACCGACATCGGTCAGCAGACACTGGTCACGGTGCAGGCGATCGCGGGATTGGCTGGAACGCTGCTTGCGATTTATGGCCGGCTGCGCGCCGTCGCGCCGCTGACCCGCCGCGATGTGCGCATGCGGCTCTGATCGCTCTGAGCATTCATGCGCTGTTCAGCCGTGCCGCGTTAACCATGGGTATCCGCAACGATCACGATCCATTATCATGACGCACGCACCCAAGATGTCCGCACCCAAGACGCCCGCATTGACCGTTCCGCTTGTCGCCGCGTGTGCGCTTGCCGCTGCAAGCGTGGCGTGGCCGCTTGCCGCCAGCGCCAGCGAATGCCTGACCGATTGGGGCGCCGCCGCCCGCGTCATCGAGAAGGAAAGCCTGTTGACGATTGATGCGGTGTCGCAATCGGCCGGCAAGGCGCTCGAAGGGCAGATCCTGAAAACGACGCTTTGCCGCGAGCGGGATGGCTACGTTTACAGGCTGGTGGTACGCGGCCCGGATGGCCGCATGAACGCCATCGTTCTGGACGCCGAGAACCACGGCCGGTGACGTTTTCAGGCGCGTCGTGCCAGGGAGACCGTGGGAGATGGCGAGAGGGCACTGGCCATGCGCCGGCTTACACCCGTATAAGAGGCCGGCGGAGCAGCATCTGACCGACGGACATTCCTCGTGCGCACACTCGTAGTCGAAGACGACAAGGACCTTAATCGCCAGCTCGTCGCCGCGTTGTCCGACGCCGGCTACGCGGTCGATACGGCGTTCGACGGCGAAGAGGGATACTTCCTCGGCGACACCGAGCCTTATGACGTCGTCATCCTCGATATCGGCCTGCCGAAAATGGACGGCATCTCGATCCTCGAACAGTGGCGGCGCTCGAACCGCAACATGCCGGTTATCATCCTCACCGCGCGCGATCGCTGGAGCGATAAGGTGACGGGCATGGATGCGGGCGCCGATGACTACATCGCCAAGCCGTTCCACATGGAGGAACTGCTGGCGCGTGTCAGAGCGCAGGTGCGTCGCGCAACCGGTCATGCGAAGTCGGAAATCGAATGCGGCGCGCTGCGCCTCGATACCAAGTCGGCGCGCGTGACCTTCGATGGCCAGCAGATCAAGCTGACGTCGCATGAATTCCGCCTGCTCGCGTATATGATGCATCACAATGGCCGCGTCGTATCGCGCACGGAATTGGTCGAGCATCTGTATGACCAGGATTTCGACCGCGACAGCAACACCATCGAAGTGTTCATAGGCCGGCTGCGCAAGAAGATTCCGGGCGAGATCATCCAGACCGTGCGCGGTCTTGGTTATCGTCTGGCCCAGGATGGCGATGAGACTTAACTCGCTCGGGTTCCGACTGTTCGCGACATCGGTGGCCTGGACGCTGCTGGTGCTGCCCGTCGCCGGCTATCTCATCTATTCGCTGTATCGCGATGACGTTCAGACGTCGTTCGACGTGCAGTTGAAGAAGCTGCTGACGGCATTGGCGGTCGACAGCATGAACACCACCGGCACAGAGCCGGTAATGCCGCAGAACCTCTATGAGCCGCTGTTCGAAGTGCCGCTTTCGGGCTGGTACTGGCAGGTGCGGCCGCTGGATAACGCGCCCGGCCGCCGCCTCGTCTCGCCGTCGCTCGCGAGCGGCAGCCTGCCGTCGCCCTACGACAAGAAATTCCCAACCGACGTGACCGGCACGCGCTGGATGAACGTGCCGGGTCCGGCGGGTGAAACCATCCGCATTCTCGAGCTGATCGACACGCCGTCGCACGATCCGGGCAACACGAAGTATTCGGTGATCGTTGCGGGTCCGCAGGATTGGCTGGAAGAGACCGTCTCCAAATTCCGCAACCGACTGACGATTGCGCTGAGCCTCGTTGGCCTTGGCCTTGCGGGCTTCACGCTGTTCCAGGTGCGCTTCGGACTGCTGCCGCTTCGGCGCATCGAGAAGGGGCTGGCCGCAATCCGCTCTGGCGAAGCGGCCGTGCTGGCCGGGCGTCTGCCGGCGGAAATTGAGCCGCTGCAGAGCGAACTCAATGCGCTCATCCAATCCAATCAGGACATCATCGATCGCGCGCGCACGCAGGTCGGCAATCTCGCGCATGCGCTGAAGACGCCGCTCGCTGTCATCACCAATGAGGCGCGCGACGATAAAGGCGCGTTCGCCCGCAAGGTTGCCGAACAGGCGCAACTGATGCGCGATCAGGTCAATCATTATCTGGAACGCGCCCGCATGGCGGCGCGGGCCGGCGCCATTGGCCGGGTGACGCCTGTCGAAGCGACGCTGGAGCCGATCGTGCGCGCGCTCGAGCGCATCAATCGTGACAAGGGTGTCAGAATTCTGCCAACGGTCGCGGCAGGACTGCGCTTCCAGGGCGAGCAGCAGGATTTCGAAGAGATGCTCGGCAATCTGCTCGACAATGCCTGCAAGTGGTGCCGCACGCGGGTGTTCGTCACGGCGACGCTCGAGGCCGGCGACGCCAAAGCCCGTGGAAAGCGGTTGAAGATTGTGGTCGAGGACGACGGCCCCGGCTTGACCGACAGCGAGCGCGCCAAAATCGGCAAGCGCGGCATGCGGCTTGACGAGTCGAAACCGGGGACGGGTCTAGGATTGTCGATTGTCAGTGATTTGGCAGTATCTTACCGCGGTGCGATGGCGCTCGACGCGTCGCCCCATGGCGGACTGCGGGTGACACTCGACCTGCCGGCCGTTTGAGAGCCACGACCGCCGAGATGTCGCGGCATAGCTCTTTTTCTCAACTTCGCCCGAATCAGCGTCGAATTCCGCCTTGCAGCGCGCACAATCTGCCGTTAGCCAGGACTTGAAATGAGCTGCGTTGGCCGTCCCTGACACGCGACATGCGAGACAGGCACTGCCAAGCGCGCGTCACAAAATGAGGTGAGCCATGCGCTCGGCGCGTTATATCGTGCTTATATCCGCCGCCCTGCTGACCACGGCATGCGGACCCAATGGACCGAACAAGTCGGATACCGGCCTGGTGCTCGGCGGCATCGCCGGCGGTGTCGTTGGCAATCAGATCGGCAAAGGCCGCGGCAACGTCTTGGCGACGGTTGCGGGCGCCGTGATCGGCGGCGTGGTCGGCAGCGAAATCGGCCGCACGATGGATCAGCGCGACCGCGAACTGGCCCAGGAAGCCGAATTCGACGCGCTCGAGCGCGGGTCGTCCGGCGTCAGCCGTCAGTGGCGCAATCCCGACAACGGCCGCTACGGCGAAGTCGTGCCGAGCAAGCCTTACAAGCGCGGTCCGGAGGACTGCCGTGACTACACGCACACCATCTATATCGATGGCCGCCCGCAGCAGATGCGCGGAACGGCGTGCCGCGCGAGCGACGGCACGTGGAAAAACGTCGGCTGATCCGCAGGAGCGCGGTCGGCTTTGGCTCCGCGTCGCCGATCGTGGCAGCGGGTGTCTGAAAATCAGGTCCATTTACGATATGACGGCGCGGGTTTATTCCCCGCGCCGCAACGCATTCCACGCCGCCCGCCGCAATACTCGCCGCGACACTCTCCGCGACACTTGGGCTGCTCGCGGTGAAGTGGCTTGTCCACGTGCCGCCACGACTTTATGTGCTTCATCCGGGCCGGTGAGAGGAACTCTCGGATGATGTTCTGGATTTTGGCGGCTGTTTTGGCCGCGGGTGTCGCGTATGTCGTCAACCGGCCGCTTGTGGCCGCGACGACGCACGAACCCGCCAGCGCCAGCGATGCCGACGTCCAAGTATATAAAGATCAGCTTGCTGAACTCGACGCCGACGTGGCGCGCGGTCTTCTGACCGCCGACGAAGCCGCCGCCGCGCGCACGGAAGTGGCGCGTCGCATTCTGCGTCAGTCCGCGATGGTTCCAGCGGTGGAGGGTACTCAAAGCGGCGCCGCCGCGCGTGCCGACGGCCAATCGGCCGGTGACATCGCGCAAAACAATCAGCCGGTGCCGTCGCCCGCAGGGGGCTGGTTCAATGCGGCGCTGGTCGGACTGCCCGTTGCAACGCTTGGCCTCTATCTTTTCTATGGCGCGCCCGGCATGGCCGACTTGCCGCTCAGCGCGCGTCTCGCCGCGCCAGTTGAAAATGCCGCCGCGTCCGATCTCGTCGCCAAGGTGGAAGCGCAACTGCGCGCGCATCCCGACGATGGCAAGGGCTGGGACGTCATCGCGCCGGTCTATATGTCGATGGGCCGCTTCGCCGACGCGGCGGAAGCTTTCGCCAACAGTCTGAAGTTGAACGGCGAGACGCCGGCACGTCTCGAAGGCTTTGCGAAAGCATCCATCCGCGCCGACAAGGGCATCGTTTCCGAACAGGCCAAGAGCGCATTGAACCGCGCCCTCGAACTTGATCCGCAGCGTTTAGAGCCGAAGCTTTGGTTGGCGCTCGCTGCCGAGCAGGATGGACGCATCGACGACGCGAAAGCCGCGTACCGTGCACTGCTCGACGCGGCGCCCGCGGATACGCCATGGCGACCGGCGCTGATAGAGCGTTTGGCGGCACTCGATCAGCCGCAAGGCGCAGCCGGCGCGGGCACGGCCGATGGCACGCGCCCGCCCGAGACGGCCGGCGCACCACCGGCATCCGGCAGTGCGGCGGGGCTCAGCACCGATGAGCGCGCGATGGTCGATCGCATGGTGTCAGGCCTCGCGGAACGCCTGAAGGCCGACGGCAACAATCTCGAGGGATGGCTGCGTCTGGCGCGCGCGTACAAGGTGCTCGGCCGCGATGACGATGCGCGCCAAGCGATCGCGTCGGCGCGGCAGGCGTTTGCGAGCGACGAGAAAGCGCTTTCCGCAATCGCGGCTCTTGCGCGCGATATCGGACTTGGGTCGTAACGGTCGGCGGCGGCCCGCATGTCGGTGCGTTGATGGAGGCGTCCAGTTGCCGCCGCCCGACGTACCGGTTGAAAGAACGAGGAACGGACTTCGATGACACGCAAACAGCGTCGCGGCATTCTGATCGGATCGGGCGTGGCGATATTGACCGTCGCGGCGCTGCTGGTGATGTCGGCTTTGAAAGACAGCGTTGTCTTTTTCCACACGCCAAGCGACGTCAGCGAGAAGAAGATCGCGGCCGGTGAACGCTTTCGCCTCGGCGGGCTCGTGGCGGCTGGAACGGTGAAGCGCGGCGAGGGCACAGCGGTGACATTTGCCGTGACCGATACGCTGCAGACGATCCCGGTGTCGTTCACGGGCGTGCTGCCCGATCTCTTTCGCGAGGGACAAGGCGTGGT
>JBOFCQ010000293.1:0-6964 GCA_051646145.1 Hyphomicrobium sp. | reverse complement strand
CAACTCGGCATACGCCTGCTCGCAAGGACGACGCGGAAAGTCGCGCTCACAGATGCCGGCAGCCTGTTTTATCGTCGCGCCCAGGCGGCGTTGGACGAATTGGCGATGGCCAGCGAAGAGGCGATTGCGGGTGCCGGCAACATCAGAGGCAAACTGCGTGTGGCTGTACCGAACACATTCGGGCGGCTGTGGGTGTCACCATTGTTTCCGAGATTTTGCCGGAAGTTTCCTCAGGTCCAGCTCGATGTGCGCTTCGACGACCGCTATGCCGATCTCATAACAGAGGGGTTCGACGTCGCCATTCGCGTCGGAGCGCTGCAAAACAGCTCTCTGATTTCGCGGCGCATCGCCGGCCGCAGATCATTGCTTTGCGCCGCACCTGCTTACTTGGCGCGACGCGGCACGCCGCTCTCGATCGACGAGTTGGCGAAACACGATTGCATTGGCTTCACGGGTCACGCGTTCTGGCCGGACTGGCCTCTGCAAAAGGGAGCCCGGCGCAAGACCATCAAACCTCAAGGGCCGCTCGTGACGGATAATGCCGAAGCCAACCTATCGGCGGCAATCGCCGGTCTCGGCGTCGTCTTGACCGCTGACTGGCTGGCCGGATCGGCTCTGCGGGCGGGCAAACTGGTTGAGGTTCTACCGGGATGGAGCGCGGGCGGCGAAGGCGGTGTTTATGTGGTGATGCCGCCGGGCAAATTGATACCGGCCAAGACACGGGCGTTTGTTGATTTTGTTTCCGACACTTTTCGGTCAGCCGACGACTGGAGCGGCGATGGCGCGAAAAAGGTGCGCACGCGACGGAAGGCGTGAAAACCGCGCCCGCCCTAAGTCGGCTATTTGCGGCTTGAGACTGCCGATTTCAGCCCGAGGACAGCGGCGATGAGCGCAACGATGCCGGCGGCAACGGCGAAGGCTGGGTAGCCGAAGTTCGGAGCCAGCCAGGCGGTCAAGCCAAAGCAGATGAAATAGAGAATAGCGACGGCGCCGGTGCGCGGCTGGGTCTGAAGGGCAAGGTAGGTTGCGCTCGCCAACAGCGGAATAAAGACCAAGAGATCGACGCGTATGTTGCAATTCGCGTCGCATAGCGTGCCGTTGGCGACGTAGTACTCGTAGACGGCGTAGGCCGACCATAGGATGAAGGCCAATATCTCAGCCGGGCGCGGTCTCTGAAGCGCCGCCACCATAAAGTACAGAGCCATTACCCCAGCGATGAGCACGAACGGGTACATTCAGCGCCTCCAATCGTATGCCGGCCGTGGCGCAGGACTGCCGCGCCGGGACCTTACCCGACTAGCCAGACATGGGTGGTTCGCTTGGTCAAGGTACCTTTGGCCAATGACTTGGCTCCTCACACGGCGCGATTCTCCGGCTAATCCCGCAATCAAACGCGATTGGAAACCTGACCTCGCGCTGATCGGCGTCCGCTGTCAGCAGCACAGCGGCATGGCTGGCCACGGTCGAGATTTCCTTCGAAAATCCGAAGGCACATGCCTTATGCGAGGGGGAAACCCGCTGACCGCATCATTGCACCCTGCTTATCGATCAAAAGAACTTCGATACCAGCAATGCGATGCGCGAGAGCGAGGCTCTCGTCGGGCTCCATCACCATCATGGCCGTTGCCAGCGCGTCAGCATAGGCGCCTGACTGGGCGAGCACAGAGACCGAGGCCAGCTTTGTCGGCGACCGCAGGGTCTTAGGATCGAAGATATGGTGGGCGGAGAAATTCGGCGTGAATGCGGTGGCGTAGTCGCCCGAGGTCGCGAGAACGCCCGACAATGGATTGGCTAGTGCAATCGCGTGCCCCTCATGTCGTGGGTCGGCGATCGCGGCCGTCCAAGGATGCGTCGCGTCACGCTTGCCCGCGATACCGATCTCTCCGGTGTTCAAAAAGGCGTCGGTAATGCCGTGATCCGCCAAGGCGCGCAGACAGCGTTCGGTCGCGTAACCTTGCGCTATTCCGTTCAGCGTGAGTTGTATGCCCGGCTTTGCCAACCGCACACGTCGGCGATCGATGGCAATGTTGTGGTACCCGATCAGGTCGCGCACGGCGGCGATCTCGTCTGACGAGGGTGCTCGCCCAGTTCGGTACGTCGCCTGATGCAAGGTCCACAGCGGCTGCACCGTGACATCGAACGCGCCGGCTGTGAGGCGTGATACGTCTTGCGCCGCTATCAGCATGTCGATGAGTGTGGCAGGAGCATCGCGAAGTTCGCCGTCACGGTTCAAGCGACTGAGTGCGCTCGTCGTATCGAAAAGATTGGCCGCGTGTTGAACTTTGACGATCTCTGACCAGGCCGCGTCCAGCGCCGTTTCAAGCCGGCGCGCATCGTCATGCCGTGCTTTCAGCGTGACGACAGTACCGAAAGCGATCCCCGACCGTTGTCCGATGTGCGGCGTTGCATCGGCGCGGGCATTGAAAGCGCGCACGCCCACAACACCACAAGCCAAACCGCCCCAGATCAATACCTGCCGACGGGAACTGCGCCCTGGAGTGTTCATATCGCAAGTTCCTTTACTGGCCGGACGTCGCCATTCGGCCTGCGGGCAGCCGGCATGGCTTTGCCCTTCCGCGCCAAGATGAGCGGCACGCAGGTTGTTTCGTCATTGTGGATCACGACGCAATCCATGCATTGGAAGCATTCGTCGTACCGAACCGCGCCTTTGGGCTCGATGGCGCCGTAGCGGCACTTAACGGCGCACAATTGACAGGGCGATCCACATTCCTTGCGCCTCGGAATCCAGTTCAACACGCGCACGCGGCCGAGCAGGGCGAGCGTCGCACCCAGCGGGCACAGGTACAGACAGAAGCCCTTGTACACAAACGCACTGAACAGCAGCACCGCGACCGCGTACAGGACGAACGGCCATGAGCGGTCAAAGCCAAGCGTAATCGAAGTCTTGAACGGCTCGATTTCTGCAAGCCACTCAGCAGCCGGAGCATAGGAAAAGGCAGAGCCTACGATGCCGGCCAGAACCACGTACTTGAGAAGCCGCAACTTGCGATCAATCGCATAGGGGATGGTGATCTGCGGCACCTTCAAACGCGACGCGATGTTTCCGATGAATTCCTGGATGGCGCCAAACGGGCATAGCCATCCGCAGAATGTCCCTCGTCCATAAAGGACAAGCGTCACGAACACGAAGCCCCAGAGCAGGAGCGATACGGGATCGAACAGAAGGTAGCTGAAGTCTCCGCCGGCCTTGGCGGCATTGATGACGCCGATGAGGTTGTTGATCGATAACTGACCTTGTCCCCACCAGCCAATCCCGACCAGCGTCACCATCAGGAATGCCGCGCGGAACATATCGAAGCTGCGCACATTTGACGTCAGGCGCTTCTGCATCGCCAGTGCGAGACTGAGAAGGGTAATAGCCACGGCCGCGAGACCGATCTGCGCCCGCTGCTCATGCCAAACGGCCCTCCATCCAGACAGCGCAACATCGGCAGCCGTGAAGTATTCGGCCGGAGGCTTGAAGCCGATGGTGAAATCTTTTGTGTCAGGCCTTGGGAAGACCTCCGAATTCGTCCGAGTCAATCGCAACACGAGCTGGAAATCTCGCGTAGGATCGAAGCCCGTTTCCTTCAGCACTTTGACGACGACCCAGTTTGACGCCTTGGGAAGTTCATCAGATGGGACGAGATCCACGTTGGTCGCGGTGCTGACGGCAATGGGCAGGCCGTCCTGCGATAGAACCAAATTTTCAGGGAGAGAGCCCCGGCGCTCATCTCCGCCCCGGAAGCCATAGCGCCCCTTCGTGCCGATGAGGATCGCGTGGTCGCCCTCATGCAAGTCTGCGGCGAGCTTGGCAAACGCGGCGTTGCCCAAAACCGCGCGGCCAATTTCAGGTGCGCTTATGTAGAGTGTCCAGGCTTGCGTCGTCGCCGCCTTCGGATCTGTGCCTGGGCTTGGCGCGACATCGCGCACGAATATGTTTCCGAAAGCCTTTTCAACCGCATCCTTCGTGATCTCGGTCATCGCCAGGTATTTTCGCTCGACGATGTCGTGAGCGGTAAGCGTCGCCCCGCTATCGGCCTTGAGCTTTGCTGCTGCGCCAGGCTCCATGCCGCCAGCGATGCCGAGCTTTGCACGCGCCGCTTTCAGGGCCGACGCTACGACAGATTCATTGACCGTGATGACCGACACAGTTGCCCGCGCGATGCCGTCGATCCACACCGTATCGCCGCCGGCCGCAGGCCCTCCAGAGGAGTTCGTCGGAGAGACCTTGACGCGCTGCTTTATGGACAGCTTACGTTTGGCGAACTGCTCGACGAACTGTCCGAGCTGATCTTCCGCCGCTCCGTGTTTGAAGATGGGCTCGTTATGCGAGATCATCGATACGGCGATGAACTCTCCGCTGGGCGTGATCGCCACGAGCATGTTCGGCGGACTGCCGGAATAGCCGGCGATGGGTGCGAAATCCACCGACTCGAAGACGTAACCGATGAAGTCGTCGGATGCTGGAATGTTGTGCCGGAAGAGCGGCCAGATCGGCAGCTTGCCATCCCGCTCACCAATGTAGAACGGCTCTTTAAAGTGCTTCGCGACGCCCGCTTGATCAAGCTCACCTGCGCTGGCGCCGCTGGTGCATATCGCCAAGCTCAACGTTACAAACGCCAGCAGGCCCGTCAGGGCAACAGCAACCTTATGAGCCAACCACACGTTGGCTGCCACACGTGGCGTTCGCATCAAGCCCTCGGATTCCCCGCACTGAAACCAAGCGTCCGAACGGACATCGCCTTGCGTCAGCAGCACCTCATTGCCGGCAAGTTTCGCGATGGGGCTACTTTTGTCTATCGCTACTTACGCATTGTCGGCCACGCCGAACGTGTCTAACTCACTGCTTGGTCAGCGGTAATTCGCACTTGCACAATGCAATGATCGTTGTATTGAATTGACCTCATGAAAGACAAGGCAGCCATCGCCATGCTGGGCGCGCTTGCTCAAGAGCATCGCGTTCGCATGTTCCGGATGCTGGTCAAGGCGGGGCCTTCTGGCATGGTCTCGTCTGAAATCGCAGAGGCCGTTGGCATAGGTCCAACCGGGGCCTCGTTTCACCTCAAGGAACTCGAGCAGTCCGGACTGCTAATCTCGACGCGTCAGGGACGGTTCATCCGCTACGCGGTTCATATCGACGCGATGCGGCGGCTGCTCACGTATCTGACCGAGGAGTGCTGCCAGGGTCAGCCCGAACTCTGCGGCTCTGTGTTCCAGGACGCGCCTAAAATGTGCCGACCGAAGGAAAAGGGCAAATGACCGCCGACAGCATGCTCTAGCACGCCACGTCTGCTTATGGTCGGCGAGCCACTTCGACGGCCAAGTCATGAAGTCGGGCGGCGTCAATCTTCATGGCCCGTAAGGCTCGGGCCGCCACACTGTGGCGCTCCTCCGCGATGGCTGCCACAACCAGCGCGCCGCTGAGGGGCGCATTCTTTGGCAGCCGACCGCCTCTCTTGGACAATTGCTTCAGCACCGCGAGGGCCGACGCGCGAGCAGCAGGCGGAAACGGCCAACGTGCGATCGGCATCGGTCTGCTGAGAACCGCATCGACGGCCGCCGACGCAACGCCGATGTGCGCTAAGGACTGGCCATACTGTTCGGTGATCGCCGCGCGAAGCTGCGCCGGATCGGCGCCGATCATCGCAAAAGATTGCCGCGCCGTGCAATCGGGCAAGTCGAATGCCGCCAACAGGAAGTGTTCGGAGCCCGGCTGCTCTTGTCCATCGGCAAGCGCGTGCCGTTCCGCGGCTTGGCAGAGCGCCAAGCTCGTCTGCATGTCGCGAACTCTCTGCTTCAAATGAGACAGCATTTGCATCGTCCTATTTCAACGTTTGCACAAATCCAGACAGTCTCTTGTGAGCTGCCTGCTTTGAGACGCCAAGCGCTTCCGCGATCTCCGCCCACGTCCATCGTTGAGCGAACGCCTCTTCGGTCGCTTGCCGTTCGAGCTTGTCGGCGAGAAGCCGCAAGGCCACGACCGCTGCAAAGGCTTCGGCAGGATTCTTGGGAGACGGGATCGATCGTGTATTGAGCATTCGTCAACATTAGTTGACGAGCCGCGTGTTGTCAACATGTGTTGACGATCTCATTCTTCTTGAGATCGATCTACCGACGAGATGACGTCGCCGAAGGTCGCTCGCATGTCCATGCATCATCAAAGTTAAGATCTGTGCAGGCGAAATTCCCTGATCCATCTCAGCCGCAGCGCCGGCGCTGCCATGGCGCGCGCATCCGGAAA
Source organism: Hyphomicrobium sp. (assembly GCA_051646145.1). Taxonomy (GTDB): domain Bacteria; phylum Pseudomonadota; class Alphaproteobacteria; order Rhizobiales; family Hyphomicrobiaceae; genus Hyphomicrobium_B. The sequence goes on along the minus strand of JBOFCQ010000293.1, from coordinate 720 downwards.
GAATTGTCCGTGTTGGCTTTTTGGCCAACGCGCGCAGCAATTTTTATCTTATAGTCAAGACGCAAAATCGAAATCCTGATGCAACAGTCAATGTGCGATGCGTGACCCCGTCTTCGAAGCAAAAGGCATCACAAAGATCTATCGCTCGGGCGAACTCGAGGTCCATGCCCTTGCCGGCGTCGACCTAAAGCTCTATCCGGGCGAGTTCGTTGTCTTACTCGGACCTTCGGGGTCCGGCAAATCGACATTGCTCAATATTCTTGGCGGCCTCGATAGCGCAACGTCGGGCGCCTGCCGCTTCCGAGAACATGACCTGACGGACAGCGACGACGCGGCGCTGACAAGCTACCGGCGCGATCATGTCGGGTTCGTTTTTCAATTCTACAATCTGATCCCGTCTCTCACCGCGCGCGAAAATGTTGCTCTGACGACAGAAATCGCCGTCAATCCCATGACACCGGAGGATGCGCTGCAGCGCGTTGGCCTCGGCCAGCGCATGGATCATTTTCCAGCCCAGCTCTCCGGCGGCGAGCAACAGCGGGTCGCCATAGCTCGCGCCATCGCCAAGCGCCCCGATGTGCTTTTGTGCGACGAACCAACCGGCGCGCTGGATAGCAAGACCGGTGTGTGGGTGCTCGAAGCGCTTGCCGCGGTCAATCGCGATCTCGGCACGACAACGGTCGTCATTACGCACAATGCGGCCATCAAGGACATTGCCGA
>JBOFCQ010000289.1:0-10251 GCA_051646145.1 Hyphomicrobium sp. | reverse complement strand
AAAAGGCGCGCGCCAAATTCCGTTCGACGCCGTTGTCGATAGCCTCGGGATTGCAGCGCTGCTGCCGCGTCGGCCAACCCGACTATCGGGCGGCGAGAAGCAGCGCGTTGCGCTGGCACGCGCTCTGCTATCGTCGCCGAAATTACTGCTGATGGATGAGCCGCTCGCCGGCCTCGATCATCATCGCAAGCTCGAAATTCTGCCGCTCATTGAGCGCATCCGCGATGAGTTTGCGATACCGATCATCTACGTCAGCCATGCGCCGGACGAAGTGCTAAGGCTGGCCTCGCGGGTCATCGTTCTCAGCGCAGGCCGCGTGACCGCCAGCGCAGCCCCTGCCGAGCTCTGGCCGAATGGCCAGACGGCTAACTAGCGTTGCCGCTTTGGGCGCGCCAGCTGCTTTTCCATCGCCTTCAGCGACTTCGAAAAGACCTTCAGCGCCGTGCGCTCCATGTCACGGTAATCGCGCACCAGACGTTGCCCAAATTCCGAGAGCTGCGCCGAGCCGCCGCCCTTGCCGCCATGCTTGCGCTCGATCACCGGCTCGGCGAACGTCGCGTTAATGGTTTCGGCGAGGTACCAGGCGCGCTTATATGACATGCCCATAGCCTTGGCGGCCTTGGCGATCGACCCATACTGGCCGATCAGTTCCATAAGTTCGATCCGGCCGTGGCCGACGTAGCGTTCGTCGTCGAAATCGATGCGCAGAACGACGCGGGTCATGGAGCAACTCCGATGCGGTGGATCGCCCCACAATTTTTGCCCACAACGCTCGCAACTGCAACCAAATCGCGCCATTTTACGCTATCGGTCGCGGCCCAATCGGCGTGCCGTCCCCCGCAAAGGATGACGCCACCACCTTGGCAACGGCCGCGCATAGGGCTATCGAGCAGCGGTGAACAGGGATCGGGCCTAACCGCCGTCCAATAACGGGAGACGTAATACTCATGCCAACGATGTCGAATCTCCGCCGCCGCCGCATTCAGGCCACGCAGCGCAAGATCAAGAACGCCACCAAGCGCGTCGCCAAGGCCGCCAAGCGCGAACGCAACAAGGCGTAAGCCGTATCCGTGCCATCCGCGCCGATTGCGGCGCGGACAGGCCCGGTGATTGTGACCATAGGCAAAGCGTCCAGTCGGCCGATCGGCCAAAGGTCGTCACACACCTCAGGGAGACAATCGCATGCGATTGGCCGCCATCCGCTATGAACCCGGACAGGGCGACGACGTCGACGCCCTTCTGCGCGCGATTGCTGATACCTTGCGCAATGACGGCCATCGCCTCGCCGGTGCCGTGCAATGGAACGAGCCGCGCGCCGACGGCGATCGCTGCGGTATTGCCTATGAAGATTTGGCAACGGGTCAACGCATCGCAGCCTCTGAACCACGCAAAGGCGGTGTCGACCAATGCCGCCTCGACAGTTCGGCGCTCGAGGATGTGGCGGGACTTGTCGCCGCCGGGATTACAGAGGGCGTCGCACTCGTCATCATCAATCGGTTCGGCCGCCAGGAAGCCGCTGGGCAAGGCTTTCGCGCGGCCATCGAAGCCGCCGTCGCCAACGATCTGCCGGTACTGACCAGTCTCAATACGTCGCAAGCGCCGGCTTTCGACGCCTTCGCAGGCGGTCACGCCGTCTATCTCGATGCGGCCGTCGATCATGTCGCCGCCTGGTGCCGCAGCGTGCTCTCAGCTCCACCCGTCGCGCGCCACGACACACCGGCTGCTGTATCCGACGACAGACCGGCATCAGGCCGCTGATATGGCCGGCGGCCCACTGCGCGCGCATCGGCCGTGGCCCTACGCTGCACCGTGTGCCCGATGAAGCACCTTGTTCTCATCGGCGGCGGTCACGTTCATCTGTTCGTTCTCGAAGCGCTCATCCGCGAGCCGTTGCCTAACGTCTCTGTGACGCTCATGGCGCGCGAGGCTAAGGCCCCCTACTCCGGCATGCTTCCGGGATATGTCGCCGGCCGCTACGCTGAAGATGATTTCCACGTCGATCTTCGCCCCCTTGCCCAACGCGCAGGGGCACGCTTCATCCATGCATCGGCCGATGATATCGACCGCGAGCAGCGCACCGTTCGCATCGCTGAGGGCGGCACCATCCCGTTCGACGTGCTGTCGCTCGATACCGGCATCACGCCTGATCTGGGCGGCATCGAGGGCGCGTCGGCACACGCGATCGCCGTCAAACCGATCTCAACCTTCGCGCCCAAATGGCGCCAATTGCGAGAGGCGGCGCGCACCAAGCAGGGCCCGCGAACCTTCGCTGTTGTCGGAGCCGGCGCGGCGGGCTTTGAACTTGTGCTGGCAATGCGCCAGGGCTTGCTGAGCGGCGCCGATGGAGCGGACGTGCAGCCCGCCGATGTTGCATTCACGTTGATCGGATCGGGTGTGCTGCTCGAGACGATGAACATGCGCGCGCGATCGTTGGCCCGCCGCGCGCTTGCCGACCGCAACATCACGCTGATCGAGCACGACAGCGTCCGACAGATCGGCCCCAACTCGGTAATGCTCGACAGTGGTCGCATCATTCACGCCGACTGCTGCGTGGTCGCAACCGGCGCAGCGCCGCCACCTTGGTTCGCCGATACCGGCCTCGCCCGCGATGCACACGGCTATCTGGCCGTGCAACCCACATTGCAGTCGCTGAACGATGCCGACATCTTCGCATCCGGCGACTGCGCGACCGTCATCGACCATCCGCGACCCAAGGCCGGCGTTTTCGCGGTTCGACAGGGACCGGTGCTCGCCGACAATCTACGACGTCGCCTGCAGGGCGCACCGACGATACCCTTCAAACCGCAGTCCGATTTCCTGACGTTGCTCTCGCTCGGCGATGGGCACGCCATCGCGGCGCGCGGGCGCTTTGCCGTGCACGGCCGATGGGTGTGGTCGTGGAAAGATTGGATCGATCGCCACTTCGTCGCGCGTTTCCGCTAGGCCGCGAGCTAGGCCGTCACCGCCGCACGCTTCACCGTTCCGTAACGGGCGCGCCCTCGGATCGTGCCGGTGCGTCGTGATCTTCAAGAGCGCGCCACGCTGCGCCATCCAGATCCTCGAACTGTCCGGTTTTCATCGACCACAGAAACCCGGCGAGACCGAGCGCACCGAGCGTGATGGCTGCTGGAACGAGCCAAGCCAAAGCGGTCATGACGGTGCTCCTGTCCGTTGGAGTGAAACGCGCGCCGTTTTGAGGCGCAAGGCATTGACCGTCACCGCAATGGATGACCCCGACATCGCCAGCGCCGCAATCAGCGGCGTAACGTATCCCGCCATCGCGAGCGGCACGAACAGCGCGTTGTATCCAATCGAGATGGCGAAATTCTGCAACGCCATCGCGCGCGCCTTTTGGCTGACAGCCAGCGTTTCGACGATGGCGCCGAGCGCCTCGCCCTGGAAGACGCAATCAGCCGCCGTCTGCGCAACGTCGACAGCGGTCGAGGGCGATATGGAGGCATGACCGGCGGCCAGTGCCGGCGCATCGTTCAAACCGTCGCCGACCATCAGAATGCGGCGACCGTCGCGCTTGAGTGCCGCGAGACGCGCCATTTTACCTTCGGGCAGCACACCGCCGGCGAAGTCGTGAATGCCGACGGCGGCGGCGGCGTCTGCCACGCGCTCGGGCCGATCGCCCGACACGATTTCAACGCCAAAACCGGCGCGCTGCAAGTCGCTGACGACGCGGGCCGCGTCGGAGCGCAGCGTGTCCTCGAATTGAAATCCGATGGCCTGCAGGCCTGGCTGTTTCAGCCACAAGCTCGACGACGCATCATGTGCAACATCGACGAAGCGCGCGGAGCCGAGCAGAACGTCGCCACCGGTGACGGCGCGCTTCATGCCAAGCCCCGTGACCTCTTCGACACCATCGACGGCGGGAACAGGCACGCCCAATTGGCGGGCCGCGGCAACCACAGCGCGGGCATACGGATGGCGGCTCGCCTGGGCCAGAGAAGCCGCGACCGCGAGATCCGCGCGCGAGATCGCGGCAATATTTTTTAGGATCGGCTCGCCGCGCGTCAGTGTGCCGGTCTTATCGAGGACCACCCAATCGACTTCCGCCAAGCGTTCAAGACCGTCGGCCGCCTTGACGATGACGCCGCGCGCGAAAAGACGGCTGGTTGCCGCGACCTGCACCGCCGGCACCGCCAGCGCCAGAGCGCACGGACAGGTTATGATCAGCACCGCGATGGCGCAGGTGAGCGCGTCGATCCACGTTGCGCCCGCGAGCATCCAGCCGGCAAAGGTGACGAGCGCCAGCACATGAACAGCCGGCGCATAGAGCCGCGCCGCGCGATCGGCCAAGCGCACGTACCGGCCGCGACCTTGTTCGGCGGCGGACATCAATCGCGCGATTTCGGCGACGAGCGTGTTGTCGTCGGTGGCCGTTGCTTCGATATCGATAATGCCTGAGAGATTGACGGTACCGGCATGCACACGGTCGCCGGCGCGCACTGGACGTGGCTCCGTCTCGCCCGTCATCAGGCTCTCGTCGACGTCGCTCTCACCTGTCGCCACAGTGCCGTCGACCGCGATGCGTTCGCCTGCCGCAACGATGATGCGCATTCCCGGCAGCAGTGCCGTCGCGTTGACGCGCTCTGTCGTGCCGTCGGCATGGCGCAGCGTCGCCGAGAGATTCTGGAACCCGAGCAGATTTTCAGCAGCACCCCTGGCGCGCGTGCGCATGGCGCTGTCGAGATAACGTCCGGTCAGCAGAAAGAAGGCCAGCGTTACGGCGGCATCGAAGTAGACCTGCTCGCTGCCGCGTATCACCTGGAACACGCTCATGGCGGTTGCCAGAATGAGGCCGAGCGAAATCGGCACGTCCATGTTGACGCGACGGCTCTTCAGCGCGTCGAACGCGGAGGCAAAAAACGGCTGTCCCGAATAGGCGACGACCGGCACGGCAATCGCCGCCGACAGCCAGTGGAACATGGCCTTGATCGACGGGTCCATGTCGCTTGCAAGACCGGCCCAAACCGATACCGACAGCAGCATGATATTGGCGGCGGCAAAGCCAGCAACGCCGAGACGACGCAGCAAATCGCTATCGTGACGGATGCCATCGGTCGCGGTTGCGCGGCTGAGCTCCGCTGCCTTGAAGCCGACGCCAGCCAAGGCCTCGATCAGCTTATAGCTGTCGGTTTCAGCCGGATTGAACGATACCGCGACGCGGCGTGCCGAGAGATTGACGCGCGCGCTGGCAACGCCTGGCGCTGCAAGCAAACTCTTCTCGACCGTCCGCATGCAATGTCCGCAATGCATGTTCTCGACGGTGAGCGTCAGCGTTTTGCAGCGTGCTTCGGTGCCGGCATCGATGCGGCGTTCGGCTTCAAGCGCCGGTAGCGTTTGAGCGGTCGATCTCATCATGGCGTGACCCATATCCGGCTCCGCGTCACATAAATCGGTTGCGATGCGCCATCACGGCGCGCTTCAACCAGCACAATCCATGAGCCCGCTTCGAGCACACCGGCCGGCGCGACGTATCGGCCGTTGGCATCGGCCGCGAGTTCAAGCCGGCGATCGAAGCGATTGGTCGCCGGCCGCGCCAGAGTGACCTGCGCCGTAAGCCCCGTTACCGGCGCACCGGACGCGTCCTTGAGATCCACCGTAATCGTCTCGGTGTCGCGCGCGTATCCGACCGCGTCCGACCAGCCGAGCTGCGACTGCAGCGCCGCATTCTCGATGCGCGCGTTGTACTTGAGACCGATGCGATAGGCGTCCGCCGTCTCGACCCCGCCGAACGTCGTCAGCGCGCGTTCGATCATGTAGGCATTCGTCGCCAGGATCAGCGCAAAGAACGACAGCATGGCGATCAGCACGTGCCGGCCGGTCAACTGTCGGCCGCCGTCGGCACGTTGTGGTGATGCGTTCATGGGATAAACCCTTTCACTATCTGAGCGCGCGGCCGTCATTGCGGCCCCCGAAATGTCACGTGGCGTCGAACCTTGGCGCCGGATTCTCGATCGGTCAGCACGATGTCGAACGGCGTTGTCGTTCCGGTCAGCGCCGATTTGCCGTCGGCTTGGATGGTGACGAATGCCTTCAGCGCGCGCACGTTGTCCGGTGCAACTTCAAAGGTGCTGGTGCCGTTCTCGAGGCCAGAGAGATCGAAGCCGGCGCCTTTCAGGCCCTCCGTCGACAGGCTGAAGCTGCGCGGCACGAGCGTCTTGTTCAAGACCTTCAACGTATATCCATTGCGCAGGCCGCCATCCGAGAGTTGCACGAAGAGCGGATTGCGATCGGCCTGCACGTTCAATTCGAACTCCGACCGCGTCAGCAAGACGTAGCCAAGCGCGGCTGTAATCAAGCTGATCAGCACGGCGTAGATCAGAATGCGCGGCCTCACAAAGCGAAACGGCGCCGACGTGCCGGCAAGGCGCGCTTCGAGATTGCGCTCGCTGTCATAGGCGATGAGGCTCTTTGGCCGGCCGACACGCTTCATGATGTCGTCGCAGGCGTCGATGCAAAGTGCGCACTGGATGCATTCGAGCTGCGCGCCGTCGCGGATATCGATACCCATCGGACAGACCGCGACGCACGCCTTGCAGTCGATGCAATCGCCGCGGCCATCCCACGACTGTCCCTTTTTATGCCCGCCGCGCGGTTCGCCGCGCACGGTGTTGTAGGAGACGAGAAGCGAGTCTGCGTCCAGCATCGCACCCTGGATGCGCGGCCACGGGCACATATAGATGCACACCTGCTCGCGCGCGATGCCGCCGAGCAGATAGGTCGAGAACGCGAATATGCCGAGGAAGGCATAGGCAATGGCCGGCGCATCGCCGCGAATGAGCTCAGCCAGCAGCGTCGGCGCATCGCGAAAATAGAAGACGAGCGCACCGCCGGTTAGCAGGCCGATCAGCAGCCACGAGATGTGTGTCGCGGTCTTCTTCCAGAACCACTCGAACGTCCACGGTCCTTTGTCGAGACGGATGCGTTCGCTGCGGTCGCCCTGCCAGAACCGTTCGACCAGAACCATGAGGTCCGTCCACACGGTCTGCGGGCAGGCGTAACCGCACCACATGCGCCCCGCTAATGCCGTCACCATGAACAGGCCGAGCGCTGCGATAATCAGAATGCCGGTGATGACGTAGAGTTCTTGCGCCCAAAGCTCGATCGGCCCGAACAGCATACGCTGATTGGCGAAGTCGAGCAGGAATGCCTGGTTCGGCAAGCCCGGGCCGCGGTCCCAGCGCAGCCAAGGCAAGATGTAATAAATCGACAGCGTAACCGCCATCACTGCGAACTTGATCCAGCGGTAACGGCCGTGCGCGAGTTTGGGATAGATCTTCTGGCGGTCGGCATAGAAGGACCGCTGTTCCTTGGCGCTGACGGCCGTGACGTCGATTGCCTCGACGCCAGGCGCCGCCTCGGTGATGAAGCGATCCGGACCAGATGCGGTGGTCTTGGCGCGTGTCGCGCTATGGGCGTTCATCGTGCCTCCTTGTGTCGGCAACGACGCGCAAAGGGTAACAGCATCTGCCACGCGCCGTCACTAAGGCGCGCAAAAATGCCCGTCGCGGTTTCGCGAACCGGTTCGCTCACGATGTCGAAGGGAACGCCGCGCGCTTCCGCGTCGAGGCGTTCCCGTTCAAGCATCGCTATCCAATATCCACACCCGCAGCAGCACATCGCCGGAAGCCTCGCTGGTTGGGCCGTCAGTTACGTCACCTACTTGCCGCCGCCGAGTTCATGGACGTAGACAGCAAGCATCTTGATGGTGGCGGGATCGAGCCGGCCCTGCCAGTTCGGCATGATGCCGCCCCGGCCAGTTCTAATGGACGTGACGACCGTCTCTTTGGAATTGCCATAGAGCCAGATCGCGTCCGACAGGTTGGGCGCGCCGAGTTCGGAATTACCCTTGCCGTCTTCGCCGTGGCACGCCGCGCAATTGTCAGCAAAGACAGCCTTGCCGCGACCGACAGCCGCCTCATCGGTCGCTTGCTTGGAGAGCGAGAGCACATACTCCGCAGCATCAGCGATCTGCGCCGGTTCGAGCAGCTTATCGACGCCGAACTTCGGCATTGCGCTGTCTCGCGCCTCGGCGTGGCCCGAACGAACGCCACCCAGGATAGTCTTGTGGATGTCGTCGACGGTGCCGCCCCAAAGCCAATCGTCGTCGTTGAGGTTGGGATAGCCGGCAGCGCCTTGCGCACCGCGGCCGTGGCACGGCGCGCAATAGTTGCCAAACTGCGCGGCGCCGCCCGCGGCAACGAACTGCATCAGTTCCTGGTTCTTCTTGATGTCGCCAAGCGGGGTCGCCTCGATCAGCGAAACGTACTTGGCCTGAGCCGCTTTGGCGGTCGCGACATCGTTGGTCACGTCGGCGCGCTGCGAGTAGCCGAGCATGCCCTTCGTATATCCAGCCGCCGTCGGCCAGGCCGGATAGGCGATCCAGTAGCCGAACGCCCAAAGACAGCACACGTAGAACGTATACAGCCACCAGCGCGGCAACGGCTTGTTCAGTTCCTTGAGATCGCCATCCCAGACGTGTCCCGTCGTTTCAACGCCGGTGACTTCGTCGATTTCCTTATTGCCCGCCATGATTGCCCCCAGAGAGAATGCGTACGTCGTCGACTGCCAAAGGAATGGCGGCCGCGCGATCGAAGCGCGCACGGTTCGACGGCCGCGCGACATAGATGATGATGCCGATCATGAGCGAGCCGAACAGAACCATGGCTACGATCTGACCAAACAGAACTGCGGTTTCGTAGGTCATTGCACCGTCCTCATCTCAAGTTGGGGCCGGCCGCGTCGTACTTGGTAAAGTCGACGAGGGTTCCGAGCATCTGCAGGTAGGCGATCACGGCATCGAGTTCCGTCGGCGTCGCATCATGCTTGCCGTCGAACTTGCGCACCTGGGCCTTGGGATAGCGCGCCTGGAGATCCTTGACGGCCTTTGAGTCCGGCGCCACCTGGGCTTCGAGATCGACCTTGGCATTGGCGATCATCTCGTCGCTGTAGGGCACGCCCGTCAGACGCAGAGCCGAAAGCTTTGCGGCAATGTCGGCGTACTCGAGCGGGCGCTGTTCGAGGAACGGATAGCCGGGCATGACGGATGCCGGCACCACATCCTGCGGCCTGCGCAGGTGATCGGTGTGCCAGCCATCCGAGTACTTGCCGCCGATGCGGGCGAGATCAGGGCCGGTACGCTTCGAGCCCCATTGGAACGGGTGATCGTACATACTCTCGGCCGCGAGGCTGTAGTGGCCATAACGTTCGACCTCGTCGCGCAGCGAGCGGATCATCTGACTATGGCAATTGTAGCAGCCTTCGCGGATGTAGATGTCACGTCCGGCCAGTTCGAGCGGCGCATACGGCCGCATGCCCTGAACCTTCTCGATCGTGCTGTCGAGGAAGAACAGCGGCGCGATCTGCACCATGCCGCCGATGGAAACCACGATCAGGATGCCGATGAGCAGGAGGATCGAGTTCTTCTCAAATATTTCGTGTTTCATGGATGTGCCCCTCGTGTCATTCGGCCGGAACGGCGGCGCTACCAAGCCGCAGTTCAGGAGCGGCAGCGCTTGCCGGCTGGTGTTCAATCTCGCTCGATACGTCGCCGCGGATCGTGCGCCAGACGTTGATGGCCATCAGCAGACCGCCGAGCACGAACAGCAGGCCACCGGTGGCGCGGATGATGTAGGGCCAGTGCAACGCTTCGGTGGTTTCGACGAACGCATATTTCAGGAAGCCGAGATTGTCGTAGGCGCGCCACATCAGACCCTGCGTGATGCCCGCAACCCACATCGATGTGATGTAGAGAACGAGACCGATGGTGGCGGTCCAGAAGTGCCATTCGACGAGCTTCATCGAATAGAGCCCCTTGCGCTTCCAAAGCCACGGCACCAGGCAGTAGATGGCGCCGAACGACACCATGCCGACCCAGCCGAGCGCGCCTGAGTGCACGTGGCCGATGGTCCAGTCGGTGTAGTGCGACAGCGAGTTGACGGCCTTGATCGACATGAGCGGACCTTCGAAGGTCGACATGCCGTAGAAGGCAACCGACACCACGAGCAGCCGGACGACGGCATCGGTGCGCAGGCGATCCCAGGCGCCCGAAAGCGTCATCAGGCCGTTGATCATGCCGCCCCAGGACGGCATCCACAGCATGATCGAGAACGTCATGCCGAGCGTCTGCGCCCAGTCGGGAAGAGCGGTGTAGTGGAGATGGTGCGGACCCGCCCAGATGTAGAGGAAGATCAGCGACCAGAAGTGCACGATCGACAGCCGGTAGGAATAGACGGGCCG
>JBOFCQ010000279.1:0-32061 GCA_051646145.1 Hyphomicrobium sp. | reverse complement strand
CGTTCCGACGACAGCTCGGCGACATACGTGATGGTCTGCCCGGGTTCGAGCGTGACGCGGAAGATGTCGGCCTTGTCGCTGCGCACGCGTTCCGGCACGAAGCCGATCGACGGGGTGACGCTATCGACGCGGCGCGCATCGAGGTCCGGCCAGATGGTGCCCGAGCCGACGACGTTGTAGCGGTCGGCCGTCAGCCAGCGCTCCATCGGCTTGTCGGTCTGATTGGTGAGCGCGAAGACGATCCAGTTCGGATTGGCGCCGGGTGTCGAGGCGCGGACGGTCATGCGGCCGGTGACGCCGTCAGAACCGGCGGCCGTTTCGACCTGCAGGCTATCGCCGCGACCTTCGTAGGCTTCGCCGAGCGGCGTAATTTCGAGCCGCTCTTGATCGGGTTGCACCACGATGGGTGTCAGCGCCGACGCCGGCATCGCCGACGCCAGCATGATCGCGGCCAGCATCGCGAGCGCCAGCAACGGCCGGCGCGCTGCGGCAGCGGCCGTGCATCGCAAGGCCTCAATGACGCGGCGTGTGCCCCCCACTCCCGTCATCGCGCACCGACCTTGCGGTTGAAGGCCGCGACGGATGGGAAGACGGCGGGCGGACTATCGGTGTCGACGCGGGCGTAAATGTAATGATCTTCCCACTGGCCGTTGATCTTTAAGTAACGGCGCGCCAGACCCTCGCGCTCGAAGCCCGACTTTTCCAGAACGCGCTGCGAGGCGATGTTGTTTGGCATGCTGGCGGCCTCGACGCGATGCAGGCGCAGTACGCTGAAGGCATAGGGCACCAGCGTCGCCACGGCTTCCTGCATCCGGCCCCGGCCCGCGTGCGCGACGCCGATCCAGTAGCCAAGCGAGCACGATTGCGCCGCGCCCCGGCGCACGTTCGAGAGCGTGACGCCGCCGATGAGCGCGCCTGTCGCGCCGTCCTCGATGAAATAGGCGTAGCCGAGATCGTCGCGGGAATCGCGCGCATAGGCCCGCAGCCGGCGGCGGAACATCTGCTTCGTCAGATCATCGCGCGACCACGCCGGTTCCCACGGCGTCAGATGCTGGCGGCTGAGCGCCCTCAACTCCGCCCACGCGGCATAGTCGGCAGCGACCGGCGGGCGCAACACCAGCGTTCGGCCCGGTATCGGATCGAAGTAGTCATCCGGTTGGGGAGCGCGCAGAAATGCCATCGGACAGCCTTCAAAGACCGGTTGCTACATGCGCGTTCAAAGCATCCGCCGCCCGCTTGGCCTGCACCTGCGAGCGGCGCCCCGAGCCGACAACCGCAATCGTCGGCGGGGCCCGGAAAATTTCATTGGCCAGCGCTTGCACGCGGCCGAGCGTCACCGACGACACTTCATCGGACAGTTCCTCGACACCGATCAGCCGGCCGTGCATCAGCACATGCCGGGCCATTTGCTCGGCGCGCACCGACGAGCTTTCTAGCCCCATCAGCAGACCCGCCCGCAACTGCGCCTTGGCGCGCTGCAGTTCGCTGCTGCCAGGCCCGCGCCGCGCGATATCGGCGAATTCACCGGCCACGACGTCCGCCAGTTCTTCCAGCATTTCGGCCCCCGTCGCGGCGTGAACCACCAGCATGCCCGCGTCGCGCAATGCCCACGTCGTCGAATAGATCGAATAACAAAGCCCGCGCCGTTCGCGAACTTCCTGGAACAAGCGCGACGACATACCCCCGCCGAACAAGCCCGAGAAGACCTGGGCCGTGAAGAAACGTTGGTCGAGATAGGACGGCGCGGGAAAACCAACCAGCAAATGGCTCTGCTCGAAGGCTTTTTCGGCCGCAGCCACGCCGCCCACATAGCGGGCGGTTTGGCCAACCGATTCGACCCTCGGAGTGAGCCCCCCGAATAGGGCCTCAACGTGGCGGACGAAACGCTCGTGGTTGATGGCGCCGGCCGCCGAAACGACCATCTGGCCAGGGTGGTAATTGCGCGCCAGATACCCGCGAAATTGCGCCGGCTGCATGGCTTTGACGCTCGCTGGCGTGCCAAGGATCGGCCGCCCGAGCGCCTGCGTTGGAAAAGCTGTTTCCTGCATCAGATCGAAAGCCACGTCGTCCGGGCTGTCGAGCACGCCGGCGATCTCCTGCAGGATCACCTCGCGCTCCTTTTCCAGTTCCTCCGGTGCAAAGGCCGAGTTGAGCAGAATGTCGGCGATAAGCTCCAGCGCCAGCCCCTCGTCGCCCTTCAGAACACGGGCATAGTAGGCGGTGGTATCGAGCCCGGTCGCGGCATTGAGTTCGCCGCCGACGTCCTCGATTTCCTCGGCGATCTTTTGCGCCGAGCGCGTGCCCGTGCCCTTGAACGCCATATGCTCGAGCATGTGCGACAGGCCGTGCTCGTCGTCGGCTTCGTGGCGCGCGCCGGCACCGACCCACAAGCCGAGCGACACGCTTTCGGAATCGGCCGTCGCATAGCTCGCAACCCGGAGCCCGTTGGCGAGCGTCGTAACGTTGGCGGCCATGCTGCTCACTGCTCCTTGACCGCGCGTGCCACGCGTTCGACGTAACGCTCGACGATGCCTAAGTCGTTGCCGAGCACATCGAAGCGCTCGCTATCCGTCATCAACGCAGCAAGACGCTCGGGCAAAGCGGGCCGCGTGCCGGTGATGTCAGCCACCGCGTCGGGAAATTTTGCGGGGTGCGCCGTTGCCAGAATGATCTCTGCGCCACCCGTTTCGCCGCGCAGCACCTTGTCGGCGGCAACGACGGCGCAGGCGGTGTGGGGGTCGAGCATGTATCCGGCTTCAGCCTTCACGGCGCGCATGGCGGCCGCAACTTCGGCTTCGCTGGCCGACGCCGCCTTGAAATCGCGGCGCAAGGCATCTTGGAGGCGCCCAAGCGAGAACCCGCCGCTCTGCTGCAGGCTCGCCATCAGGCCGCGGATCATGGCCGCATCGCGGTCTGAGGCTTCGAACAGATAGCGCTCGAAGTTCGACGAAATCTGAATGTCCATCGACGGCGACGTGGTGGCGACGACGCCCTGCATCGTGTAGGCGCCGGTTTCATAAGTGCGCGGCAGGATGTCGTTGGCGTTCGACGCGATGACGAGCGTGCGGATCGGCAGTCCCATCTTGCTGGCGACGAACCCGGCGAAGATGTCGCCGAAGTTTCCGGTCGGCACCACGAAAGACACTTCGCGATACGGGCTGCCGAGTGCTGCCGCCGCGACGAAGTAATACGTCACCTGCGCGACGATGCGCGCCCAGTTGATCGAATTGACGCCCGAGAGGCCGACGCGATCGCGGAACGCATGATCGTTGAACATGCCTTTGACCAGCGCCTGGCAATCGTCGAACGTGCCGTGAATGGCGACCGCATGCACGTTCGCCTCTTTCGGCGTCGTCATCATGCGGCGCTGTACGTCGGAAACACGACCCTCGGGAAAGAGGATCGCCACGTCGACGCGCTTGGATGAGCGGAAGGCCTCGATGGCGGCGCCACCGGTATCGCCGGACGTTGCGCCAACGATCGTTGCACGCTGCCCGCGCTTGGCGAGCACATGATCCATCAGCCGTGCCAGCAACTGCATGGCAACGTCTTTGAAGGCGAGTGTCGGACCATGGAAGAGTTCGAGCACGAAACGGTTCGGGCCGATTTCGACGAGCGGCGTCACGGCCGGATGGCCGAACGTGGCGTACGCGTCCCGCGCCATGCGCGTCAGATCGGCATCGGCGATGGCGCCGCCGACAAACGGGCGGATCACCTCGACCGCGACATCGGCGAAAGACTTGCCGACGAACGACTGGATCGTCTCGGGCGCCAGCACCGGCCACGTCTCGGGCACATAGAGGCCGCCGTCGCGCGCCAGCCCTGCCAGAAGAACATCTTCGAAGCCGAGCTTTGGCGCTTCCCCCCTCGTCGAAACGTATTGCACGGGCTGGTTTTCTCTCCGGGGTGGCGGCGCGCACGGGCCTGGCGTCCAACTGACTGAGATACGGCGCAAATTACAGGCGATGCGACGCAAGTGGCTCGCCCGAAACTAATGGCCGGCGCGGCAATGAACAAGCCGCTGCGACAGTCTCGCCGTTGGTCAATCGCCGGCTCGGGCGCGGGCTAACCGTTGGTGGGCAAAGGCAGCAAAGACGCCGATCAGCGTTGCCGCCAGCCCATACCACGTGACGATGTATTCGAGGTGCCGGTTTGAAATGCGCAATTCTGTGGTGCCGCCCTTTGGCCATCCGCCCGGATTGGCGGGTTCGGCCTCCGCGTCGATCGCAAATGGCGCATAGGCGGCGAGGCGCATGCGCGATCGCGCCTCGGCTGTCGGCGGCGGGTCGGGCGCAAAGCGGAACGCCTCGAGATCGCGGGCATAGTAGCGGTTGCCGGGCCGATCCGGCGCCGGCGTAAATAGGCCGAGCGGTTCGCCGGCCCGAACAAGCCCGACGACCTCGGTCACGCCCGCAACCTGCCCCTCGGCCCGTGTTGCCGCGTCCTTGCGATCGGCCGGCACCCAACCGCGATTGACGAACACCGGCGGCGCGCCGTCAGACGGCGTCAGCAGCGTGAAAACGTTCCAACCCTGCGCTGCCGTTGAGGGCGCGTAGAGGTGGCGTTCTGTTGTATGATCAAAGGTGCCGGAAACGCGGACGCGCGTGTACTCGGCTTCGCCCGCACTGGCAAAACGCGACAGCGCATCGGCGTAGGGTATCGGTTCGCCCGTGCGCCGCGCCGCGATCTTGGCGATGAGATCCGTCTTCCAGTCCCAGCGCTGCCACTGCCACGTGCCGAGACCGACGAGCACGCCGAAGCACACGAGCGCGAGGGCGCTCGGCAACATCAGCCCGGCCTGCCGCCAGCGCTGCAGCATCTCCGTCACTCCTTTGCGAGCCGGCCTTCCTCGGCCTTGTTCTTGAACTGCAGCGCGATCAACGTCGCCTTGATGAAGCGCAGCAGAAAAACGGCGAGCAGCGGCGTCAGAATACCCCACAGGATGACATGGGCCCACCACGGCACGCCAAACTTGAATTCAGCGATGAGCGCGCCGCCGACGCAGAGAAACCCGAGAATGAAAATCGCGAAAACAGCCGGGCCGTCGCCGGTATCGACGAAGCGATAGTCGAGGCCGCAAGAGGCGCAGGTCTCACGCATATTCAGAAGCTGACGGAACAGCGGACCTTTGCCGCAGCGCGGGCAACGGCACGTCAAACCTGTCACGAACGGCGAAACGCTCGGGGGTGTTGTCACGGGGCGCACATCCTCTCGGCCGGTCGCCCGCATCGCTCGGGCTTGCTGGAAGCGGCGGCGCCTTGGCCGAGGCGACGTCCAGGAAACGGCGTGGTGAAACCGAAAACAACAAGGCGGCCGCTGACCGGCCGCCTTGCCTCAATATCACATTCGACAAACGCTCTTTGAGCGTCAGTGGCCAGCGACAGGTCCAGCAGCGCCCGCGCCCCACACGTAAATGCAGGCGAACAGGAACAGCCAAACGACGTCAACGAAGTGCCAGTACCAGGCAGCGGCTTCGAAGCCGAAATGCTGCTGCGGCGTGAAGTGGCCCTTCATGGCACGAACCAGGCACACGGCCAGGAAGATCGTGCCGATGACGACGTGCGCGCCGTGGAAACCGGTCGCCATGAAGAACGTCGAACCGTAGCTGTGCCCGGCGAACGAGAAGCCGGCGTGGCTGTATTCGATCACCTGGAGCACGGTGAACAGTGCGCCGAGGATGACGGTCAGCAGCAGGCCGATCACGAGGCCGCGGCGGTCGTTCTTCAAAAGCGCATGGTGCGCCCAGGTGACCGTGCAGCCCGAGAGCAGCAGGATCAGCGTGTTGACGAGCGGCAGACCCCACGGATCGAAGGTGCTCTTGAAGAAGCCGGGGATCGACGTCGCCGTGCCTTCAACCGGAACCGGCGGCCACTGACCGCCGTAGACTTCGTTGCGCGTCGTCAGGCCGACGAGCTGACCGGCGTTGTTGGTCAGTTCGTGGACACCGGCCGGGAACAGCGCGCTGTCGAAGTAGCCCCAGAACCATGCCACGAAGAACATGACTTCAGAGGCGATGAACATGATCATGCCGTAGCGCAGATGCAGCTGCACGACCGGCGTGTGGTCGCCACGGTGGGCTTCCTTGATGACATCGCGCCACCACATCCATGCGCAGGCGATGAGCAGCGCCATGCCGACACCGAACACCCACGGTCCGGTGATGCCGAAAATGCCGGCGCCATCGACGTTCGTGCGCATCCAGGCAATCGCACCGATGGCGGTAACGAAGGCCGCGACCGACGCCAGGAGCGGCCATGGGCTCGGGTCGACAAGATGATAATCGTGATGTTTTGCGTGCGAGTCTGCCATTGGCGTCTCCGTCCTCCCCAAGTGCTCCCGGGCGTGAAGTGCGATCCTCAAGTCATGCCGCTTGGTTTCGTAGCGCGGCTGATGCGGGGATCGTCTCGGCGTCCGGTCCTAAGTTCGTGTTCTCTGCGTTGCGTTCGACGTCTCGTTTAGGTCATCCGGCACGCGCGAGCGATGCCGAATGGCAGTGATCGTGTTATCCGCCGTTGCCGGGCGCGGGCGTAGGCGTTGCCGCCGCGCCTGAAGCCGGAGCCACAGTCGTGCCGGCCGTCTTTTCCAGCGGATAGAAAACATAAGACAGCGTCAAATTGGCGAGCGTGCGCGTATCGCGGTCTTCGACGATCTTGGGATCGACGAAGAACGTCACCGGCATTTCGACGCTCTGGCCTGGCTTTAAGACCTGCTCGGTAAAGCAGAAGCATTCGATCTTGTTGAAGTACAGACCCGCCTGCTCGGGTGCCACGTTGAACGCGGCCGTGCCCTTCAACTCGTGATCGGTCGTATTGGTGGCGCGATAGAACGCGATCGCCGTTTCGCCGACCTTGACGTCGAGCGTGCTCTGCACCGGTTCGAAAACCCATCCGTGCAGCGTCGACGAGGTATTGGCGTCGAAGCGCACCGTGATGACCTTGTCGAGCACGACCGACGACGGCTTGTCCGCCCGCTGCGTCGTACCGCCGTAACCCGTCACCTGACAGAACAGGCGGTAGAGCGCCGGCGACGCGGCCGTCAGACTGCCCATGAACGCGAGCGCGGCGAGGCAGCTCAGCACAACCTTGCGGTTTCTGGTGCCTTGTACCGGCTGCGAGCCCTCATGGCTCTGCTCGTGCGCGCCGTCTGTCATCGCGTGGTCTGGTCTCACTTGCTCGGTCGTCGTGTCGTTTGTCGTTCTCAGTGCACTTCGCCAATCAACTCGTCACATGCCCCGCACTTCACATGCCGCGGTTCACGACATTGCTGCCGAGCCGCACGATGGTCGCGGCGTAAAACAGCCCCACCATCAGTGCCAGCAGGAGCGCGATGGCAATCGACCGCCGGCGTGCCGCCCTACCGCTTTTGTCACCGTCCGGCCCAGACCCAGGTTCACCTGCCATGGGGCTCAACCGACCAGCCTGTTCCACGTGTGCTCGCCAAGGAGAACCAGGAACAGCAAGAAGAGATACAAAATCGAAAAGCCGAAGAGCTGGCGGGCGGCCTGATCGGCCTCGCGGCCCTCGGTCACGCGGCGCACCTTATCGGCGTAGTAGAGGAAGATGGCGCCGGAGACGAACGACGTCACCAGATAGAGCAGCCCCGCAAAGCCCATGAACGACGGCAGCATGGCGAGCGGCACCAGGATCCACGAATAGATCACGATCTGGCGGCGCGTTTCGGCAGGACCGGCAACGACCGGCAGCATCGGCACGCCGACGCGCTCGTAGTCGCGGCAGCGATAGAGCGCCAGCGCCCAGAAGTGCGGCGGCGTCCACATGAAGATGATGAGGAACAGCACGATGCTTTCAATGCTGATGCTGCCCGTGACGGCGGCCCAGCCGATCATCGGCGGGAAGGCGCCTGCGGCGCCGCCAATGACGATGTTCTGCGGCGTCTTGCGCTTCAGCCACATCGTATAGAGGAACAGGTAATAGGCGATGGTCATGGCCAGCAATCCGCCGGCGACCCAATTGACGAGCACGCCAAGCGTCAGCACCGCGAACACCGACAGCACGGTGCCGAATTGCAGCGCTTCCTCGGCCGAGACCTTGCCGCGCGGAATGGGCCGCGCCGCCGTGCGCGCCATGCGCGCGTCGATGTCGGCGTCGTACCACATATTGAGCGCGCCCGACGCGCCAGCGCCAATGGCAATGGCCAGCAGGGCGATGACACCGATCACCGGATGGATGACACCCGGCGCCGCGACCATGCCCGTCAAGGCGGTCAGTATCACGAGTGACATGACGCGCGGCTTCATGAGCTGCACGAAATCGCCGATCGAGCCCTCGTCTGAGGTCTCGCGCGCGGCTGCGTCCGCATCTATGCCGATCTCGGCCATGTCCGTCCGTTCAGCTTGAGCCGGTGGCGCGCTGAGCGCGCTGCCGGCGGGATCAGTCTCAAAGGTGCCCGCTCAGAGCAGACGCCGTCGCACAATTACAATGCCGCCTGAATACATGCCGCCTGAAGCGGCAAGCGACGGGCAGTTTCCTGCCCATCGCCCTAGCGGTTCAGCGTGCCGATCAGTGATGATCGGTGGCCGCGATGCGCGGCAGCTTTTCGTAGGAGTGGAATGCCGGCGGAGACGGCAGGGTCCATTCGAGTGTCGTTGCGCCGACGCCCCACGGATTGTCCGCCGCCTTCTCCTTACGGATGAAGTAGGCGTAGATCATGCTGACGACGAAGAACAACGTGCCGGCGGCCGTGATGTAGGAGCCGATCGACGAGATGTTGTTCCAGTACGCATAGGCTTCCGGATAATCCGCATAGTGGCGCGGCATGCCGGCGAGGCCGAGGAAGTGCTGCGGGAAGAACAGCAGGTTGGCGCCGACGAACGTGACCCAGAAATGGATCTTCGCGGCGGCTTCGCTGTACATGTAGCCCGACATCTTGGGGAACCAGTAGTACCAGCCCGCGAAGATCGAGAACACCGCGCCGAGCGACAGCACGTAGTGGAAGTGCGCGACGACGTAATAGGTGTTGTGCAGCGAGCGATCGACGCCGGCGTTGGCGCACATGACGCCCGTGACGCCGCCGACCGTGAACAGGAAGATAAAGCCCAGCGCCCACACCATCGGTGCGCGGAACTGCAGCGATCCACCCCACATGGTCGCGATCCACGAGAAGATCTTCACGCCCGTTGGCACCGCGATGACCATGGTGGCGAACATGAAGTACGCCTGCGTATCGACGCTGAGACCGGCCGTGTACATGTGGTGCGCCCACACGATGAAGCCGACGAGGCCGATCGCAACCATGGCGTAGGCCATGCCGAGATAGCCGAACACCGGCTTGCGCGAGAACGTCGAGACGATGTGGCTGATCATGCCGAAGCCGGGAAGAATGAGAATGTAAACTTCCGGATGGCCGAAGAACCAGAACAGATGCGCGTACAGCAGCGGATCGCCGCCACCGGCCGGATCATAGAACGTGGTGCCGAAGTTGCGGTCCGTCAGCAGCATGGTGATGGCGCCGGCCAGAACGGGCAGCGACAGCAGCAGCAGGAAGGCGGTGACCAGGATCGACCAGACGAACAGCGGCATCTTGTGCATCGTCATGCCAGGTGCGCGCATGTTGAAGATCGTCGTGATGAAGTTGATGGCGCCGAGGATCGACGAGGCGCCGGCGAGATGCAGGGCCAGAATACCGAAATCGACGGCGGGTCCTGGATGTCCGATCTTGCTCGACAGCGGTGCGACGACGATCCAGCCCGTGCCGACGCCGTTGGCGTCAGCCGTGCCCGGAACGAACATCGACATCAGCAGCAGCGCGAATGCGGCCGGCAAGAGCCAGAACGAGATGTTGTTCATGCGCGGGAACGCCATGTCCGGCGCGCCGATCATGAGCGGCACGAACCAGTTGCCGAAACCGCCGACCATGGCCGGCATGACCATGAAGAACACCATGATGAGACCATGGCCCGTGACGAACACGTTGTAGGCGCCTTCATCAGCGAAATACTGCATGCCCGGCTCTTGCAGCTCGAGACGCATCATCACCGAAAGGAAGCCGCCGATCAGACCGGCGACGATGGCGAACAGCAAGTACATCGTGCCGATGTCCTTGTGGTTCGTCGAAAGGAACCAGCGCTTGAAGAAGGGCGGAGCGTGGTCGTGGTCGTGTCCCGCTGCGTGTGCCGAGCTACCCATGTGTGCGAAACCCTTATTATCTAGATTTTTTTGCGGGCGGCGGTCCGGCATGAGGCCGAACGCACCGCACTCCCAATCTCGTTATTGTGCCTGTGCGACGGACTTGTTGGCGTCCTGCAGGGCAGCATCGGCCTTGAGGATTTCGGCTGCCTTCTTCTTGTCCTTCGCCTTCAGGGCGCCCATCCAGGCGTCATAGACCTGCTGCTCGACAACGCGCACGACGATCGGCATGCCGGAGTGGTTCTTGCCGCAGAGCACCGAGCACTGACCGTAGAACACGCCGGTCTTGTCAGGCTGGAACCAGACAGCCGCGGTGCGGCCCGGAACGGCCTGCATCTTGGCGCCGAACGACGGGATCGTCCAAGAATGGATGACGTCGTTCGAGGTCACGAGCAGATGCACGACCTTGCCGACTGGCAGGGCGATTTCCTGATCGACCGTCAACTGGCGGAGCTGATTGCGCTTGGCCCAGATGGCTTCCGCATCGTCGCGGAGAACGCGATGGCGCGGAATGCCTTCGAGCGCGCCGTACTTCTCGTTGAAGGGCTTGTCGCCGAGTTCAGCCTTCAAAACGTCTTCGTCGCGCAGCATGTTCGACGTCAGCGTGATCTTGTCGTCGATGTATTCATGTTCCCAGAACCAGGCGTTGGCGACCGCCTTGATGGTGATGTCGGGCTTGGGGAAACGATACTGCTCATAGAGCAGCTTGAACGACGGAATGGAAATGCCGACGAGAATGAGGATCGGGATGATCGTCCAGGCCACTTCAAGCGCGGTGTTGTGCGTGGTGCGCGTGGGCGTCGGATTGTTCTTCTCGCTGAACCGCACCATCACGTAGAGGAGCAGGATCAGAACGAAAGCGGCGATGGCGATGATGACGATGTTGACGGCGTCATGCAGCGTCACGATCTGTTGCATGATGCTGGTGGCCGGCTGCTGAAGGCCCATCTGGCCATCGGTCGGCTGGCCGAGGCCTGCCATGGCCGGATCGGCCGCGGTCAGGCACAACGAAAAGACCGCGAGAACCATTGCGGCGATCGCGGAATACAAGCGTGTCGACATTCTTTCGCTCCCGTTTCACCCATCCTGTTCATCAGGATTGAGTGTCTCCCCGTCATTGCAGCCCGGGCCGATCGATGATCGGCGGGCCACCCCCAACACGTCAGCGGCAAACACGTCCAAGGCTGAACAGCCTGGCGACCGTCCTTTGGCTGCGCCGAAATGCGGCACAGTGCGCGCGCGTCGGCCATCGTCCCTAAGAAGCACAACAACCTAGTTTGTCTCAAGTCAAGTTTTGTGCGGCAATTTTTCACGATGTCCTGCGCGAATCATCGGGTCACGCTATCCTTCCCTGCGCTTTGTCAGAACAGAATTCGGCCTAAGTCCTCGTAGACCTAACGAGGCCATTGCGCCGACATGGTAAGCCCGCACCGTCGCCGGGCGCGCGGTGATCACCCAGCCTCTCAGGAGTTGGCTTTGCACAGAATTCAGGTTGGCTGGCGCCGAATTTCGGCGCGTTCCGCGTTATTCGGCCGGTGTTTAGAAGGTGTTGCGGCAGCCCTTGTGTCGTTGGGCTTCATCACTGCGACCATCATTGCGACGACGGCCAGCGCCGGCGCTGTCGATGCGCCGGAAGGCACCGTCAAGGCCCAGCACGGCGACTGGCAGGTGGTCTGCAAGGACCCGCCGCCCGGATCGAAGAACGGCGTTTGCGCCCTCGTGCAGAGTGTGACGGCCGAAGACCGCAACAACATCGGCCTCACCGTTTATTTCCAGAAATTCTCGAACGGCACGCGTGTGCTGCGCGTATTTGCGCCGCTCGGCGTGCTATTGCCGCCGGGTCTCGGCCTCAAGATCGACGACAAGGATGTCGGCCACGCGCCGTTTCTGCGCTGTCACAACTTCGCGTGCTACGCGCAGGTGGTGGTGGAAGATCCGCTCGTCGAGCAGCTCAAAACCGGGAAAACCGCGATTTTCATTATTTTTCAATCGGAAGAGGCCGGCATTGGCATTCCGATCTCGCTCAACGGCTTTGAGCAGGCCTTGGCCGCGCTCAACTGAGCTTGCCGACGTCTGATGCGTGGTGTGAGCAATAAAAAGGCGCCCGAGCAGATCTGCCCGGGCGCCGTTGTTATTCAGCCTGTGTTGTTCAGTCTGTCGCGTGCGGTCGCGGCGACGCCTCACGCAACCTTGCGCACCGGCTCGTCCATCGGCAGCGGCATCTCCGGCAGCGTCAGCACATCATGCACAAGCGCCGGACGGGCGAAGGCTTTGTCGAGCGCAAACGGCGCCGGCGTCATGCGCGCGGCGGCCGTCGACATGTGGTGCACCGCATCCGTGTACAGCGCCACGATCTTTTCCGCCGTCGCGACGTTCTGCGCCTGCAGATCCGGCAGCGAGCGGCAGAGCGCGGCGCGCTGGCCGTGTTCCATCATCACCTGCATCTGACGCGATGCGAGTTGCGCCGCTTCGAGCTGGAAACGGCCGAAGCCCTTGACCCATGGCATCCACACTGATGATGCCGTGTCAAAGGACTGGAAAATCACGTGAAAAACGTCGTGCGCCAAGGACGTCTCTGGTGTCGACGCACCTGCATGTTCCCTGGAATAGTTCGACATTGGGGCTTCCTCCAAAACACTGCGCTCAGCGCATCATTGGTCGGCGACATTCGTCACCGCGTTTCTTGATCGCCATGTCCCCACTTGGCGCGGGGACAGGTAACACTTCAAACGGCCGATTGCACTTCACAGACATGTGCAGTTCACACACAATTTGAGCAGTCGACCGTAACCTTCGGATGCGTCGTGATGCCGGCGGCTGAGTGCCTTCAGAAATTGAAAATATGATGACGGATGAAGGCCTGCATTGATCCGGGCCCTGACGCGCATCACCCTGTCACGCACAAACCACCAACAACCATTGATTGCAAATCACGCGTGATTTGCCATCTTAAATTGCGGATATTCTTCGGTATTTTGGCTTCGCCGACGGCAGATACTCATTGAACGTAGTACTCAGACCGTTTCTATTGAGCGTCATAGTTAATGTTGCAGTCTTTTTTGAGTTATTGCTGTGAGTACGGGGGGCGAGTACGCGCGGATCGCTGCGTGCCGTCGTGCTGGAGAGTTCTGGCACGGCGCGGCGCTTTCCGTTGTCGCCAGTGCGGCCGCTGCCGCAGCGTTGTTCGCCAGCTCATACGCCGCCTTGGCCCAATCCGCCGGACCTCCCGCAACCAAATACGGATGGCGCCAAGTCTATGCCGGCGCCGATGCTCTCAATGATGTCTGGCTGCTCTATACCGGCGTCACGCTGGCGCCTTGGAGCGACGACATCCACCAGAGCGGCCTGCGATTGCGCGCGGTGACGGGCTACGGCGGCTATCGCTATGACGTCGGCGGGACCGCGCCCGGCCCGCGCGTCTTCCATGCCGATACCAGCTTTATCGACGCGCTGGTCGGCTATCAGCATCGCTTTGGCGAACTGACCGCGAAGGCGTTCATCGGCGTCTCAGCGATCACGCACCAGATCACCCCGTTCGACGGCGCCAACCGCGCGGACGGCACGGATTGGGGACCAAAGGTGCAGCTCGAGTTCTGGCTGAACCTTGGGCCAACAGCTTGGACGTCGCTCGATTTCGGCTATACGACCGCGCACGATACTGCCTCTGCGCGCTGGCGGGCCGGCTGGCGTGCCTTGCCGACCGTCTCCATCGGCCCGGAAGTGCGCTTCGATCGCAACGCTGGCAGTGCGCGCCGTATCTCGTCCGACGATGGCGGGACGGCGGGCTCTCCCAGCGACAGCGGCAATCATTACAGCGCCCGCACCGGCGCGTTTATCCGCTACGAGTGGCTCGGCGGCGAAGTCTCGACGGCGGTCGGCGTGGCCAGTACGGTCATCGGCACGAAACCGCAGGAGATCAGCGGTTACGGCACGATCAATATCTCGCTCGGCTTTTAGTCACGATTGCTGCCGAATCGGGGTCTACTTCGATCAGCGCGCGGGCTTTGCGGCCATGCGCGCGCCGTCGCGACGAAAGGAGCTGCCATCATGATGCGCGATCGACCCACCGCTTCGCATGATCGTCGCCCCCACAATCATCGCCGGCGCATCGCGATGCTGGCGCTGACCGGCGTGCTTGCGGCTGCCGTGGCGGTCGCCGCCGCGCCGCAGCCCGCCTCAGCCAAGACATGCAGCCAAGTGTCGATTGAAGCGCGCGGCGAGCAGGCGCGCTTTATGTGGCTGGCAAAATCCAAGGCGCGCGCCAACTGGCGGCGCAAAGTGCGCGCGACCACCGGCCTTGGGGCGCCGTTTTCCAACTGGGCACGGGCCGACAATACCGAGGAGCGCTGCCTGTCGGGCCCGGCCGGCACGCTCTGCATTTTTACCGGAACCCCCTGCATCGACTGACGATTTCACGTCATGCGCCGAGCCGAGCGTGCGCCGGGTGTCAGCCTCGGCGGCATGTGTCGCGGGTTGCATATGCGAAATTGTCCGCGTTCACTAACAAAAAGAACGCTCATTCTCCTTGACCGCGCCCCAATTCTGATCCAAAAAACACAACCGTTCGTTTTGAATAGGGCCCGCTGCCCATTTTAGCGTGCGCCCTTGGGTCATCCTGGCCAAGCCATTGGCCGTTATATTGAGAGTGCGCGACGCAGACATGCCCAAGCTGAAACCAGAGACAGAGCGCGCGCGGCGAGAGCACATTCTCGACGCCGCCAAAGCGTGCTTCGCGCGCGGCGGCTTTCACGCCACGACCATGCAGCACATCTGCCGCGAGGCCGGCGTCAGCCCAGGCGCTGTCTACGTCTATTTCGACAGCAAGGAAGCCCTGATCGCGGGCCTCTGCGCGCGCGACCGTGCGGAATTGACGGCGCGTCTCGAGAAGCTGAGTGAAGCCACCGACTTCCTCGCCGCGCTGCAGACCATCGGCGATCACTACATGGTGCACGACCCCGCCGACAATCAGCGCGTGGTCATCGAGATGGGCATTGAATCGACCCGCAACCCGCGCGTCGCCGAGATCTTCCGCACCACGGACACGTTCTGCGTCGAAAGCTTCGCCGCCGTCTTCCAGCGCCTCAAGGACGAGGGACGCATCGCGCCGACGCTCGATATCGCGACGCTGACCCAGATTTTCATCATCATCGGCGATGGCCTTTTCTGGCGGCGCGCCATCGTGCCAGACTTCGACGCGCGGGCAGTCATGCCGCATCTGGTCAATATCATCGGCGCGCTCGTAAACCCCGTAGACTTGCCAGCATCAACCGCGAGCCCGAAGACTGAGGCGGCGCGCCATACCGGCAAGAGGGCCGCACGCGCATGAAACGCTCGCTCATCTGGGGTATCGCGACCGCCCTCGCCATCGCCGGCGCCACCTACAAATTCAAACCGCACCTGCTCGGTCTTGCACCTCAGCCGAACGCGCATACGGCCGCACCCGAGGCCGCTCCGCTGGCGCCCGCCGTCACCGTTGCCAAGGTCACAGTTGCCGACTTCATCGATCGGGCGACGGTCAGCGGTTCGATCGTCGCACGCGAAGAGATCCTCGTCGCGCCTGAGATCGAAGGCCTGCGCGTCCTTGAACTGTTTGCCGACGAAGGCAGCACCGTCACCAAGGGCCAGGTGCTGGCCCGTCTCGTCACCGACCAGATCGAAGCGCAGTTGGCGCAGAACACGGCAAGCCAGGCCCGCGCCCGCGCGTCGATTGCCCAGGCATCGAGCGCCATCAAGGAAGCTGAAGCCCGCGCCAGCGAAGCCAAGGCTCAGTTCGAGCGTGCCGAGCCATTGAAGAAATCCGGCTACTTGTCTGAATCCGTGTTCGACACGCGCCAGAGCACGGCGCGCACCAGCGCCGCCCAGGTCATCGCGGCGCGCGACGGCTTGAAGGCTGCTGAATCGGAACTGGCCCAGATCGAGGCCCAGCGCAAGGAACTCGAGTGGCGGCGCGGCAATACCGAGGTGAAGGCGCCGACCGATGGTGTCGTCAGCCGTCGCAACGCGCGCATTGGCGCGCTGGCCACCGCCGTCGGCGAGCCGATGTTCCGCATCATCTCGAACGGCGAACTCGAACTCGATGCCGAGGTCGTGGAAACGCAACTGGCAAAGATCCGCGTTGGGCAGAAGGCGCGCATCACCGTTCCCGGCGTCAGCGACGTCGAGGGCACGGTGCGCCTGATCTCGCTCGAAATCGATCGCACGACACGGCTCGGCCGCGCCAAGATTTTTCTCGGTGCGCGGCCGGATCTGAAGATCGGCGCATTCGCGCGCGGAGCGGTCGATATCGCAACCAGCCGCGGGCTTGCCGTGCCGTCGTCGTCATTGATGTTCGATAACGACGGGACGCACGTGCAGCGCGTCGATGGCACAAAAGTTTCGCGCCAGACGGTCGTGACCGGGCTGGTGACGCAAGGCCTGACTGAAATCAAGAGCGGCCTCGACGAGAACGACGTGGTCGTCGCGCGCTCGGGTACGTTCTTGCGCGATGGCGACACGATCCGCCCGATCGACGCGCCCGCCGCCGACGCCAAGACAACGGCGGAGGCGCGGTGATGCGTATCAATATCTCAGCCTGGGCCATCCGCAATCCGGTGCCGCCGATCCTGCTGTTTGCCGTGCTGTGCCTGCTCGGCATCATGAGTTTCATGCGCCTGCCGGTCACGAAGTTTCCCAACATCGACGTGCCCGTCGTCTCCGTGACCATTACGCAGAGCGGTGCCGCGCCGGCGGAACTCGAAAGTCAGGTCACGAAGGAAGTCGAAGACGCGGTTGCCAACCTGACGGGCGTCAAGCATGTCGTCTCGACGCTGACCGACGGCGCATCGACGACGGCCATCGAGTTCCGGCTCGAGATCGACACCGACCGGGCTCTGAACGACGTCAAGGATGCGATCGAGAAAATTCGCGCCGAGCTGCCGCGCAATATCGACGAACCGATCATCAATCGCATCGATGTCGAAGGCCAATCGATCCTGACCTACGCCGCGTCCAGCCCCGGCATGACGCTCGAACAGCTATCATGGCACGTCGACGATATCGTCAAGCGCCGCCTGCAGGCGCTGAAGGGCGTCGGCCGCATCGAGCGCTATGGCGGCGTCGACCGTGAAATCCGCATCCTGCTCGATCCGGATCGCTTGCTGGCACTTGGCGTCACGGCCGCCGAGGTCAACCGGCAGGTACGCGCCACCAACGTCGATCTCGGCACCGGACGCGGCGAGGTCGGCGGACAGGAACAGGCGATCCGCATGCTCGCCGGCGCGCGCGAAGTCGAAGCGCTCGCCGAAACGAAAATCGTGCTTTCGGGCGGCCGCGAGGTACGCTTGGGCGATCTCGGGCGCGTCATCGACGGCGCGGAAGAACCGCGCAACTTCGCAACCGTCGACAGCAAGCCTGTCGTTGCGTTCGGCATTTTTCGCTCGAAGGGATCGAGCGAGATGTCGGTGTTCAATGTCGTCGACGGCGCGATCAAGGAATTGCGCCAGCGCTATCCCGATGTCGAGCTGACGAAGATCGACGACGCGGTCGCCTACACGGCCGGCAACTACCACTCCGCCATGGAAACGCTGATCGAAGGCTCGATCCTGGCGGTCATCGTCGTTTTCATTTTCCTGCGCAACGTGCGCGCGACGCTGATCTCGGCCATCGCGCTGCCGCTCGCCGCCATCCCGACCTTCTGGGCGATTGCGGCGATGGGGTTCTCGCTGAACCTCGTCAGCCTTCTCGCCATCACGCTCGTCACCGGCATTCTCGTCGACGACGCGATCGTCGAGATCGAGAACATCGTGCGCCATATGAACATGGGCAAATCGCCCTATCGCGCCGCACTCGAAGCGGCCGATGAAATCGGCCTCGCGGTCATCGCCATTTCGCTGACCATCGTCGCGATTTTCGCGCCTGTGTCGTTCATGGGCGGCGTCGCCGGGCAATACTTCAAGCAGTTCGGCCTGACGGTTGCGATAGCGGTATTGTTCTCGTTGTTATGCGCGCGATTAATAACGCCGATGATGGCGGCGTACCTTTTGCGCCCCGTCAAGGAAGCCGATCACGGCGACGGCGTGCTGATGCGCGGATACACGGCGCTGCTCGCCGCGACGCTGCGCGTGCGCTACCTGACGCTGCTGCTCGGCGTCGCGCTGTTCGCCGGCTCGATCTATGCGACGGCATTGCTGCCGACAGGCTTCCTGCCGGACGAAGATAACTCGCGCGTCGTCGTCTCCGCCGAACTTCCGCCCGGCACGCGCCTCGACGACACGCGCATCGCGACCGACACCATGGTGGCCGCGCTGCGCAAGATCCCGGAGGTGTCCTCCGTCACCGTGCTCGGCGGCGTCAGTCCGACCGGCCAGACGGAAATCCGCCGTGCGGCCCTGACCGTGCATCTTGTGCCGAAGACGGCGCGCAAACTTTCGCAGAAGCGGCTGAAGGGCATCGTCTCGACGACACTCGCCGATGTGCCCGACGTGCGCGCCTGGTTCGTCAACGAACGCGGCGAGCGCGAGCTTTCGTTCACGATCCTGTCGAAGAACGGCGACGATCTCGATCAGGCGGTGAAGACGCTCGAAGTCGGCCTGCGCAAGGTCGATGGCTTCCGCAATGTCGCCGCCACCGCCGCGCTCGACCGCCCGGAAATTCGCGTCAACCCGAAGTTCGAGGAAGCCGCCAAGCTCGGCGTCACACCCGATCAGATCGCCGAGACGATCCGCGTTGCGACCATCGGCGACGCCGACTTCAATCTCGCCAAGTTCAACGCCGGCGACCGGCTGGTGCCGATCCGTGTGCAGCTCGAGGAAGCCGCGCGCGCTGATCTGCACCGCATCGAAGGCTTGCGCATGACCAGCGCCGCCGGAAAATCGGTGCCGCTGACCGCCGTCGCCGACGTGTCATTCGGCAAGGGACCGAGCACCATCACGCGTTACGATCGCGAGCGCAGCGCCGTGCTCGGCGTCGATCTGCGGCAAGGGCTGGCGCTCTCGACCGCACGCGAGCGCTTTCTGGCGACGGTCGATGCGAGCGCACTGCCGCCAAGCGTGCATTTGCAGCCATCCGGCGATGCCGAGATCCAGGACGAAGTGGCGACGGGCTTCATCACCGCCATGGGAACCGGCCTGATGATCGTGCTCGGCGTGCTCATCCTGCTGTTCAACAGCGTCACGCAGCCGATCACCATTCTGCTGTCGCTGCCGCTGTCGTTCGGCGGCGTCGTGCTGGCGCTGCTCGCCACCAACAATCCGATCAGCATGCCGGTCTACATCGGCCTGCTCATGCTGATGGGCATCGTCACCAAGAACGCCATCATGCTTGTGGATTTCGCGGTCGAACGCATGGCGGACGGCGCATCGCGCAACGACGCCATCATCGATGCTGGCCGCAAGCGCGCGCGACCGATCATCATGACCACGCTTGCCATGGTGGCCGGCATGCTGCCGAGCGCTTACGCGCTTGGCGATGGCGGCGAGTTCCGCGCGCCGATGGCGATTGCCGTGATCGGCGGCCTGCTCGTCTCGACCATTCTGTCGCTCGTGTTCGTCCCGTCGTTCTTCACGGTGATGGACGACGTCGGACGCTTCCTGAAATTTCTCTTCGGCCGCTTCATTGGACCGACCGACGAGCCGGACGCGGACGAAGCGCTCGCTCACGGCGCGGAGGCGCAAGCTGCCACCATCACATCACAGACAAAAGACAAAGATCGGCTTGCCATCGCGGCGGAATAAAAATAATTCCGCGTGCTGCCGTTGCGGTTGCCTCGGGTGACGCCTACGTATGGGCCCGCAACGGTTCATTCGCTGGAGACGCCCATGTTCGACGCCAAATCCATTCTTGAAAATCTGGTGCGCGGCGCGGCGCCGGCATCCTCGCAGGCCGGGTCACAGGCAGGCCAGGGCGGCGGGCTTGCAGATATTCTCGGCCAGGTGCTCGGCGGCGCTGCTGCAGGCTCACGCGGCGCTCCCGGTGGCGCACCTTCGGGTGGCGGCCTCGGTGGCGGATTGAGTGACATTCTCGGCGAAATTCAGCGCCAGATCGCAGCCGGCGGCAACGCTCCGGCGCGTGGCGCGGTCGAGGGTTCGAACCCGCAGAGCGGCGGCGCGGGTCTTCCGGGCGGTTTGGGCGATATCCTCGGTCAGTTGAAAGATAAGCTTGGCGGCGCAGGCGGCGCGATCACCAGCGGCGGTGCCGGCGGCAACATCATGGATGTGCTCGGCCAGGTGCTGGCGCAGGCAACCGCCGGCGTCAAGGAAGGCGCGACGAAGATCGATAGCGCGACGGGCGCCAGCGACGCCTTCGGCAAGGCAACCGGTCAGACGCCGGAACAGATCCTGGCGCAGTTGCAGGACCTCGTGCGCAACAATCCGCTGGCGGCCGGCACCGCGATGGGTGGCCTTGGCGGGCTCGTGCTTGGCACGCGCACCGGACGCTCTGTTGCTGGCAGCGCGGCGCGTCTCGGCGCACTCGCTCTCATCGGCGGCCTCGCCTACAAGGCGTTCCAAAACTATCAGACCGGCAAGCCGCTCATCACGGGCGACAGCGCGCTCGACGCGGCACCGACGGGTTCAGGTTTCGAACCGGCCGCCGTGACCAACGATGCCGCCGCACTCTACATTCGCGCCATGATCGCGGCTGCCGCGGCCGATGGCCGGATCGATGCCGGCGAGCAGGCCAAGATCGTCGGCGGCTTGAAGCAGGCTGGCGTTGACCGCGAGGCGGAAGAATTTCTGGCGGACGCGCTGAACAACCCGATGACGCCGGAACAGCTTGCCGGTCTCGTCTCTGGTCCGGAAGAAGCCGTACAGGTCTATACGGCGGCGCGGCTTGCCATCGACCCCGATACGAGCGGCGAACAGGCATTCCTTGCGTCGCTGGCTCGCGCGCTTGGCGTTGACGGCAAACTTGCGGCCCACATCGACGCCGCGACGCGCAGCGCCGCCTGAGACCTGGCCGACGGCCAGGCCTTTGCGGCAGGCCGATCATGGCGACCTCTCAGCGACACAAGCTCTAAGCGACATAAGAAAAGGGCGCCCCGGATGATCCGGCGGCGCCCTTGAACGTTTCTGCGATCAGTCGATGACCGGGCAGCGGCAAACCCGCCGCCGCGACCGTGCGCCAGATTTAGTTGCTCTTTGCCTCTGGCATTGCCGTCGCCGTCGCTTCGGCCTTGAAGAACACATCGACGCGCATGCCGGTGAACAGCGGCGGCGTGCCATCGAGCGACACCATCACTTCAACGACTTCGACATCGTTGGGACGGCGCGGACCGCGCGTTGCAATGCGCGGTGTGCCGAGCGACTGCGAGATCGACGTCACAACGCCCTCGAACGAGCGATCCGGGAAAGCGTCGGCCTTGACGACGACCTTCTGTCCGGCGCGCACCTTGGCGGCATCGCGCTCTTCGACTTCGGCGCGCACGCGAAGCGCCGTCAGATCACCAAAGACCAGCAACGCGCTTTCCGGTGACGGCACGGCGGTTTCGCCAGCGCGCGCGATCATGTTGAGAACGGTGCCGTTGCCCGGCGCGCGCACGCGCGTGCGCTCAAGCGCGATTTCGGCGGCGCTCAATTCGGCGCGCGCCATGGCGAGCGACGATTCAAGACGCGTTTCGAGCGGCATGTCCGGGTTGGCCTTGACGTTGGCGAGGGCGCGGCGCGCGCCTTCCAGCGTATTGCGGGCGCCCGTCAGGTCGCCACGTGCCTTGTCCACGCCATCGGCCGCACCCGTGCCGCTCTTGAGATTGCGGAGTGCGGTATCGAACGCCTCGCGCGCACGGAACAGGCCGCGTTCCGCTGTGGCCAAGGCGTCTTCGGCTTCGCGGCGATCCTGCGCCAGGCCTTCGCCCGGCTCTTCCTCGCGTTCGCGCTCGCGCACGCCGGCTTCAGCGCTGGCGGCGGCGATCTTTGTATAGATTTCCTGGTCGTCGAGACGCAGCAGCAGATCGTCTGCTTCAACGCGGTCGTTCGTTTGCGAGAGCACTTCGACAATGCGGCCCGGCAACTGGGACGCAATGCGCACTTCCCCGCCGCTCGGCTCGACGCGACCGGTGGCGGATGCAGCCCACATCGGCTGCGCCGCACCGCCCGCCGTATCGGCATACGCGGCCGATGCGAGGCCCGAACCATCGTTCGCGGTGTTGGCCGTCAAGCTGCCGGCGCTGATGCCGATGGCAATCGCCATCGCGGCCGCCATCCCGATGGTGGTGACGGTTGGATCAATCTTAAGCATGTGCTTTTCGCCTCTTCGTCAAATCTGTGATCTCGGGCGCGTTCAAGCCCTCTGGCCGGCGCTCTTCGCCGACAATCTTTCCGTCTTCGATGCGCACCACCCGGTCGGCATATCCAAGCGTTCTCGGATCGTGCGTCACGGCCAGCACGCTGCGGCCCTGTTCCTTGGCAATGCGCGACAGCAGCGCCATCACGGCATGACCGTTCTCGCTGTCGAGTGCGGCGGTCGGTTCGTCGGCCAGCACGATCGATGGCGAACTCGCAATGGCACGGGCCACCGCCACGCGCTGCTGCTCTCCGCCCGAAAGGTTGCCTGGATAGTTCATCAGCCGATGACCGAGGCCCACATCGCGCAACACTTCTTCCGAACGGCTCGTCGCCGAATAGCCGCTGATGCCGCGTACATCGAGCGCGATGCGCACGTTTTCGATGGCGTTCAGCGTTGGAAACAAATTGTAGGACTGGAAGATGAAGCCGATGTGGTCGCGGCGCAGCTTGGCCAGTTCTTCGGGCGAGCGGCCGAGCACCGATTCACCGGCGATCTTCAACGAGCCCGACGTCGGCGCCATGATGCAGCCGAGGATCGACAGCAGCGTCGTCTTGCCGGAGCCGGACGGACCCATGAGCAGGGTCAGCTCGCCGGGCACGAGTTGCAGGCTGACGCCTTTCAGCGCGCGCACGAGCCCGGCACCCTGGCCGAGTTCCTTGACGACGCCTTCGGCTTCGAGAACGGGGGTGACGGTCATCGGCTGAACACCGTTGCTGGATCGATTTTCGTGACCTTGACGATGGCCGACAGCGCCGAGATGGCGCACATCGCAACCGTCAACGCGAACAACCAGAAAGCGAGCCCCGGCGTCATGACGAGCGGCAACGCCGAGCCTTTGGATATATATAGGATGATGAGCGCTATCGTCATCCCAAGCACATAGCCGATGACGGCGCTGAGACCGGCCTGCGCCAGAATGACCTTGTGAATGTAGCTGGCGGACGACCCCAAGGCGCGCAAGGTCGCGAATTCGTGAATGTGATCCTTGGTGCTCGAATACAGCGTCTGCGCGACGATGACGGTGCCGACGAGACTGCCGAGCAGCGCGCCGCCGATGAGCGCAATGCCAGCGCCCGTGCGGAACAACCACTGCTTCAGGCTGCGATCCTGGAATTCGGCCGTCGTCAAAACTTCGGCGGTTTCAAAACGGCTCGACAGGTTCTTCTTCACGGCTCCAAGGTCGGCGCCCGGCGCCAGCTTGACGAGGAAGAATGTGGTGCGGTCGCTATCGGCGTTGAAGAGCTGGCGTGCGCGGTTGAGCGTCGTATAGACGTACGGCGACTGCGTGAACGAGCGCACGCCGTCGGTCAGCGCGCGGACCTTGACGCGGCCCATCGCGGCCTGCGCCGTATCGCCGATGCCGCCAATGCCGAGTTCGCCGAGATAGCTGCGATCGACGGCAACAGCGTCCGGCGCCTTGATGTCTTCAAGCGTGCCTTCGCTCAGCGCCCACGGCAGCAGGCCTTTTTCATCGCTGTCGCTGCCGATGACGACGACGCGCGTTGATCCGCCGGCAGGCTTGCGCCATTCGGCGAACGACACGACGATCGGCACCACGGATTGCACGCCCGGCGCGGCCAGCGCCTGATGACGTTCGCGCGAGGTCAACAGCAGGCCGCCGTCCTCGAAGCTCTTTGCGCCGTAGGCCGTGATCCAGAGATCCGCGTCGGCGTGATCGATGTGCGACGTGATCATACGGCTCGAACCGAGATAAAGGCCGAGCTGAACGGCAACGAGCACGATCGAAAACAGAATGCCGATCAGCGTCACCGCCAGCCGGATCCGATCGTGAAACAGGTTGCGAAATGCGAGCGTCAGTATCATCGGATCGGCCGAGCCTTTTTCGAATGCGTGCGTTGTCGAGGCGCGCGGCGGTGCAGCAAGCTTCAGGGGCGCGCGAGACGTTTGGCGGTACCGGCGCTTGGCGACATAAGTCTAGCGCAAATTACCGGCAACCACGACTTCAATAGTTCTGTAAACCTCAGGTGGTTAAATTTAGACCTAGCCTTTCGGCGCCCTATCGTATCTCGGCGTTTCGCCGCACGAATTGGCTGAATTAGGCCGTTCGGGTGACGCGCCGTAAACCAATTGGCAATGAACTCCAATGTTTTGCCTTTTTCGCGGCCTACAAGCTGCGGCAAAGTCGAACACCATGCGATTATTTGTCGTGCGCCACAAAGGACGAACAAGAATGGGCAAGATTTTCGCACGCGCGTTGGGGCTGGCAGCGCTCGGTATTTCGTCATTCGGCGGCTCTTTCGCCGATACCGCCTTGGCCGGCGCGAATTCGCCGAAAGAACTCGGCGTCTGGTATGACGATACCGGCAAGGGCGCGATCAAAATCGAGCAGTGCGGCGCTCATTTGTGCGGCAAGATTTACTGGCTGAAAGACAAGGTCAACGCCGAGGGCAAACCGCTCATCGACCGGCACAATCCCAATGAAGGGCAGCGCACGCGGCCGATCTGCGGTCTGCCGGTGTTCGGCGGCCTCGCCCGCGCGCAGGAAGGCGGCTGGGATGCGGGATGGATTTACGATCCCAAGGAAGGCAAGTCCTACAGCGTCGCCATGGTTCTCGAAAAGCCGGACAAGCTGAAGGTCACCGGCTATCTCGTCATGAAGATGATGGGCCGCTCGTTCTACTGGACGCGCGCGCCGCAGGACCTGCCGGCGTGCAACGCCACGGCCGAGGCGGCGCCCGCCAAGGCATCGACACAGGCGGCTCAGCCGTCGAAAGCCGGTGTGAGCGAAGGCGCGGCGGTGGGTGCGGCTGCGGCGGCGAAATCGGCAGCGCCGGCGGCAACGGCGAAATCACCAGCAGCGCAGCAACCCGTCACCAAGACCGCCGTTCCGGCCGAGACGACGAAGGCTGCGGGGACCGCCGCAACGACGAAAGCAGCGGCTCCCGCCGCAGCGACCAAAGCGGCAGCACCCGCCGCCGCAACGCCCTCCACCGGCGCTGCAACGACCAACGCCGGATCTTCGGCGGCCAAGAAATCGACGGACACCGCCAAAGCCGCCGCATCGACGGCAACGCCGTCGAAGACAGTCGCAAAGGCCAAGGCGAAGACCGACGAAGAATTGCCGTGGGCCAAAGACACGACGGCGGCCGGCGGCAAGAACACCGCGGCCGGCGCTTCGAAAGTTGGCGTGACGACAAAGCGTGCCGCGCCGCCGGTCAGCCCGCAGCACCTCGGCAACGATTGGTAAGGGCAAGCGCGGCGACAATGTGCGGCGGGAGCGTTTATGCTGCCGACCGGCGCGCATTTGCGCAATGAATTCAGCCGGATTGCTATCGCGCCGAGCACAGAAGCGCGCCGCCAACGCAACATCCAATCTAGCCAGTAAAATCAGTACTTCGGCGCTATTCGGCACCCAGCGCGACAGCGAAGCGATAAGGCTGAGATGAGGCAGAGATGATACCGCGTGCGCGGCGCTTCTACTGCGGATGGTTGCGTTTCGAAGCCGTTACGCCCTTCAGCGTCTTGCCGTAGCACGCCGCGCGCACCGCCGCGCTCATGTGCCAGCTTTCAAAACGGCACGCTAAAACGACAATGCGAGCGCGTGGCCTTCAGCGCCACCGCTCGCATTTTGACAATAAATCCCAGGCGCGGCAACCGCGGCGCCAGAGCCCAGCGCGCCGTTACTCGGCGGCGCTGTTTTGTACGTTGCGCGTGGCGGCGCTCGACAGCGTCCGCTCGCGCTCGGCCTGCTCGGCGCGCAGCTTTGCCCGCGCCATCACGCGCTCGACGAATTCGATCGAACGTTCGCCGACGTAGTTGCGCTGACGGTCGAGCGTGACGAGATGGTAGCTGTCTTCAAGCACCGCGACTTCAACCAGACCCGACAGCTTGCGCTGCAACGCCATGGTGTTCTTGAGATCGCTCTGATCGTCGTGGCGCGGATGCAGGATCAGCGTGTGCTGATTGACGCGCGAGAGCAACGGGCGAACGTTGCGCACGAGGCGGAAGAATTCATAGACCGTGCCGCCGCCGCGCATGGTGATGTCGGCTGGCGATGCGCCCTCGCCCTTCATCGATTCAAGCGCGAAGTTGCGAACGCGCTCATCCTTGATGCCGAACGGCGCCGGCGTGCGGAACTGGAACAGGCGCGCCGTCCACTTGTCGCTGACGAGATGGAACAGCTTCAACATGCGCGGAATGGCCCAGCCATTGACCGCGAGCGTCGGCGCGAACAGCAGCGTCGCGGCCACTTCGTCCTGACGGATGGCCGCCAAGCGCAGGCTGAGCGTTGCGCCCGCGGATGCGCCGCCGACGATGACGTGATCACACATGGATTTGAGAGCGTCGAACGCGTCTTCGACATGGCTATACCAGTCGCGCCACGTCGACATGCCCGACACGTCGGTGCCGAAGGTCAATCCGGGGACGACCGGGCAATACACCGTGTAGCCCTGACGCGCGAGCATCTGAGCGACAAACTTGAGTTCCAGCGGAGATCCACCGAGGGAGTGAACGAGAAACACTCCGGTCCGGCCACCTGGGATGAAAAGGCTCCCGCGAGGCGCCTGAAATTTCTGTATTTTCTTCATCACTTACGTTGCACTCGCTCTTACATCACGCGAACATCGTTACGACGCCTTGCTTCACAATGCCAACGCAACTTTGTCGCGCTGCCACACGGCTGTCGTCCACAACGTCCATATGAACTTAAGATACCTTTACCAGATCTAAGCTGAAGTTACTGATAACGCCAATTGTTTTGTTTTGCAGATGCGTCACCATGGTAAACTTCCGACCGTTGGTGCAATGCAGCAATTTGACGCAAAACCCGCCAAATCATTGGGTTAGTGATGCTGCGCTGCAACATTAAGACCCGTCCTTAGTCGGGTCTGACGGCCATGTCTCAGGGCGGGGGTTGCAGGGTGCGAACACGCGACAGCGCACCCAGTGGCGGGAAACATTCTTGCTTCGGAGTTGCACTTCCAATTCAGGCGGGAGTGCGGCGCTGACCTGCGACGTTTCGGGCGGCGAAGCCCGCTCAGAACGCGTCACCATCGGTTGAGCTTTGGATCGCCGTGCACCACTTTATGAATGAGGCAGTTACAACGTTCCGGCATCATCGGAGAGCGCCAGCAGCGCGCCGCGGCATTGCGCTCGCTGGAATTGCAGCGCGACCAGTCGAGGACGGCGAATTCCAATGCCCCATCAAAGTTCGCCTCACACACGCGCTATAGTAAATGCCACAGCGTTGTCGCAAGAATGCCGAATGCGTGCGGCAGCAGTGAGCGCTGCGTTCGCCGCTGCCCGTGTGGGACGATGTGCGTCGCCATCGCGAAACTCATGGTGCGTCGAACTCTCGGCGTCAAAGACTGGTGAGGTAAGGAATACGCCGCGTGCAACATTCTCCGCGCAATTTCCCGCGTAAACTGACGCACCTGGTCGCGGCGTTCTCGCTTTTGTCGGCGACCTGCGCGCCTCTGCTGGCGCCGCCGGCACGCTCCGAGACAACGCTCACGCGCGCGACGTATGAGGAATGCGCCAGTCGCGACGAGGATCAGCTGAAGGCGGCCCTGACCGGCATCGCGACCGACGCGCTGAAAGCCGGCACCGCCAACCTCGACTATGCCGCACTCGTTGGCGACGCGTGGCGCAAGCACGGCCTCGACGACGTGATCGACAAGCGCGTCGACATCGCGGTCGATGAAGTCCGTCACGAAACGAGCTGGTCCGAGCGCCTGAAGTCGCTGGCGAACACGGAGGCCGCGCAGAAATTGGCGACCAACGTCGCCGAACGCGTCTACCGTTCGGACGCCGTCAGCATGGCGTTTGAACAGCTCGCCGCAGATGTCGCCCGCCACGTCGGCAAAGGCGTCGAAATGGCAAGCTCCGATGCCGCCGCGCCGGTCGTTGCCTGCCTCAAGGCGTTCGTCGGACCGCGCTACGGCTCGGCGGTAGCGGACGCGGTTGCCGGTGACGCCAGCAAAGACATGGCCATCGACCCGACGGCCGGCGAAGGCGCGGCGAGTGCCGGCGCCATCCTCTCGCAATCAGGCGGCGGCATCGCGGGCGCGACGCTGGTCATCGTCCGCCGCCAGCTCGCCAATCTCGCCACCCGCATCGGGCAACGCGTTGTCGGCAGCGTGTTGACACGCGTCGTGTCGATTGCGGCCGGCGGCATCGGCCTCGTCCTCATCGCCAAGGATATCTGGGAACTGCGCAACGGCGTGCTGCCCATCATTGCGACCGAGATGAAGGCCCGCGCCACCAAGGACAAAGTGCAGGAAGAAATCGCGGCGACGATCCGCACGCAGATCACGGATCACGTCCAGGAAATCGGCGCGGCAGCAGGCGCGCACGTCGTCGAAATCTGGCAGACGTTCAAGCGTGCCCACGCCATGGTGTTGCGGATTGCCGAGGGCAACGGCGATTTCCGCGGCTTTCTCGATAGCGTCGCGCCCGCCAACATGGCGCGGCTGACGGAAGTCGTATCGTTGCTGGCCTCGAACGAGGGCGAAGCGGCCATCACGACGCGGCTCGCCAACGGCACGCTCAATACGGCCGTCAACGTCATGCCAGAACGGGCCATGGTGATTGCGCGCGATACCGGCTCGGTTGCCGATGCGCTGGCGTGGACCGCGATTGCCGGCGAGCGCCTCGACGCCGTGCTCGAGTACGATATTCATAAGCGCGCCAAAGCCGCCGACTTCTCAGCGACGAGCCTGAACCGCCTGCTTGCGCTATCGGATCGCGCCGCCATTACGCGCCTGGCCGCCGTCGGCCGCGACGCCCGCGACATTCTTTACGGTCTCGAAGGCAACGATCTGATCGCACTCGCGCGCAGCCTCTCGGAGCCCGAACTTTCAAGCCTCGCGCAATATCTGGCGGCCCTGAAAGACGAACCGCGCCAGCTTGTGCTGAAGGCCGTGGCGAGCAGTCCGAGCATTATGCAGGTGCTGTCAGCGCCGCGCGTGCGCAGCGGTATTCTAGCCAGTCCCGACCAGACGGCCGCCGTGACCATGATGCTCGAGCAGGGCACGGCCGTTTCACCCAAGGCCATGGCGCATGATGCCGTGATGGCCTGGGAGGGCCGCGTCAGTCCCTGGCTTTTGCCTGAGAAGCATCCCATCGGGCTGGCCGGGCTCGGATTCCTGGCCTTTATATTGCTCGTCTGGTTTGCCCGGCTGTTCCGACGCCGCCCGCCGCCGCCACCAGCGGCCAACGCGTCAGCCTGATAGGCAAGATGGCAGGCCAATTGACAGGGCGGCTGACAAGACGACTGACAACACGACGGGCCGCCGACGTCTCGAACGTCGGCGGCCTTGATGCGCGGCCGATTCGAAATTCAGTGCGCTCACACCGCCCGATCGCTGCCGGTTTGGCCCGCAGACGTGCGTATGGCGAGCATAATTGTTCCCAAGCCGATCGCGCAGAGGCTGCCGGGGCGGCAAAAATGCTGCACAGCGCCATCCTGTCCACATGCCAGTGCCGCCAGCCCTTGCGCGAACGTGGCAATGGGCTGCTATAAGTCCGCGCCTAAGTGATTGCGCGGCCTGAACCAGGGGGTTGGACCATGCGCGCTAAGTTCAGTAACGAACAGGGAGAGCGAACCGTGGGTCTGAAAGCTCCAGGCATCGTCACGTTTATGGTTTCGGTCATCCTGGCCGTCATTGCGATCGTGTCGACCTTTTTCAACGCCGACATTCCGGGCCTCAAGGGCAACGAATTGTGGGCCCTGCTGACCGCCTACAGCATTCTGATGCTGGGCTGCATGATGCGCGGTCTTTGACGGCCAGTGACGGCCAGTCAGCTTTAACGTTTGCTGTGACGTCGCGGCGCTGCTCGGTGCTCTTGGTTTGCGCAAGGGCTTTTTAGCAGCGTTGAGAGCGTGCGCGCGCCGTCCCGCTGATCCAACTCGCATTCAGACCGTAGTCAAACTGTCAGCGCGACGCCTAATCGCGCCGATGGTTTGCATGCCGTCGCGTTCGTTATTTCATACTGCTGCATACGCTAAATATATCTCGCTACTGCGAAATCCTGCGCAATGGTGTCGCGCGGCGTCTCGTGACCTAGATGCCTTTAAGCTCTTTCCGATAGCTTGATTTTCATGATGGATACCACTGCCAAAACCTTCGCGCGTCGTGCGCGCCTTGCGACAACCGCCATTGCACTGGCGGTTGCACTGACACTTGCAGCCTTGCTGGCGTCGATGATGACATCGGAGCCGCACGTGGCGAATTTCTCCGTGCAAAGTCCGATTTCGGCGAGCCCCATCTCCGCCGATGAATCGGCAAAGCCGGCGGTGCACTGACACGCGGCTTCCGATCGGCATGCCCAGCGCCGGCCGCAGATATCAGCGGCTCCATCAAACACCCGACGTCAAATCCCGATTTTGAAAAGCGGCGCTCACCGATGCGCGGGCCGCAGCACGTGCCGTCTTCCCACAGCGTTAGCCGTCGCGTGACGTACCCGGCACCAGCGGGACGGCCCGCACCAGACCGCGTACGGAATTGCCGAGGAAGACGTGGTCGGACCGCTGCAGATCGTCGAGCGTCAACACGCCCTCCTCGGCCTTCCCGGTCGCGATCAACTCTTCGCGCAACGTTCCCGGCAGCAATCCGCTGCTCAGCGGCGGCGTGATCAGCATGTCGCCGCGCTTGACGAAGATCGAGGTGCGGCTGCCCTCCGCCAATTCCCCGCGCTCGTTGAG
Source organism: Hyphomicrobium sp. (assembly GCA_051646145.1). Classification (GTDB taxonomy): domain Bacteria; phylum Pseudomonadota; class Alphaproteobacteria; order Rhizobiales; family Hyphomicrobiaceae; genus Hyphomicrobium_B. The sequence continues at coordinate 990 of JBOFCQ010000279.1, read as the reverse complement.
GTAGATGACTTCGTCGGCGCCAAGCGTATCGGCAAAATGCTGCCATTCGCGGTCGTAGAGGTCGCGACGCGTCGTCTTGTGATAGAGCCAGAGATCGTGGCTCGAAACGCGTGCATCGGACAGAACGTAGCGCATCACGGCTTTCGGATCGACGTCCGGCAACGGCGTCACCGTCACTGTTACCGAACCGTCTTCATCAAGCACGGAGCGCACACGCAGGCGCGTGTCCGACTTTTCGCGAACCGCATCGCCGATGCGCGCGTGCCATGCCGCGTCGTCAAAGACAAAACCGAAATAGCTGGCCGATGCCTGCAACCGCTTGCGGTGGCGGTCGCTGAGCCAGATGCCCTTGCCCGGCTCATACAGCATCGTCTCGATGAGTTGAAAGCGGCGCACGGGGTCCGTCAGGAATTTCATCTTGAGCAGGCATTCCGCGTATTCCTTGGCGCCTTGGCTGTCGGCAACGACACCGGAGCCGATGCCCATCTCGCCTGAGCCCGAACGGTCGATGACGGCGGTGCGAATGGCGACGTTGAGCAATGCTTTGCCGTTCGGCGCGATGTGCCCGATAGCACCGCAATAGACTCCGCGCGGCTCGGTCTCGAATGCGCGGATGAGTTCCATGGCGCGGATCTTCGGCGCGCCCGTCACCGAACCCGGCGGGAAGATCGCCTTCAGCACATCCTCAAGCGCGATGTCGTTCTTCAAGACGGCGCGCACGCCCGACGTCATCTGATGCAGCGTCTGAAACGTTTCGACCGTGAACAGGTCCGTGACGCTGACGGTGCCGAGTTCCGCGATGCGGCCGAGATCGTTACGCATCAGATCAACGATCATCAAATTCTCAGCCCGGCTCTTGATGTCGCTGGCCAGCGCCTCGCGCACATCCTTGTCGCCGGCAAGCGTGCCCGCGCGCGGCGCCGTGCCCTTCATCGGGCGCGTCTCGATCACCGAGCCGTGCTGCTCAATGAAGAGTTCAGGAGAGGCCGA
>JBOFCQ010000278.1:0-6488 GCA_051646145.1 Hyphomicrobium sp. | reverse complement strand
TGCGGCTCGCGGCAAGTCCATCTGTAGCCGTAATGGCGCTCGGCACGATCTCTACCTATTCTCTGCGTCCAAGATTTGGAAGGTAATCCCCTCACCTTGCCGGGCGCTTGATGAGCGCGGCAACGACGGCGCGCTCGATTGATTCCGCAAGCTCTGCCTGCTCCTGTTCACGTTCCAGAGCGGCACCGATGGTGTCGGCACGTTTCTCCGCGAACGTCTGCTTTCGCTTTAGCACTTGGCACGCTTGATATTGCCGCGCCAGCCGCGCGTTCAAATCGTGGATATCGCCCGATGTCCGCTGCAAGCGTCGCGACATGGCATTGAGCAGGCGCGGGTCATTCACGACACCGCCGCTCAGATGCTCGACGATCCGCAGTTCGTCATTTGCTTTTTCTTCAATCGCGCGATTGATATCTGCCAATCGCAGCTCTTCAAGCGTATGCATCTGATGCAGCAGCCGCTCGATGCGGCGGGCTTTCGCAAGCTTTTCGGTCATGGCGTCCCCGTGATCATCCACTGCGCATACGCTTGCATGAACAGGTTCAGCATATGCGGACCGGCAAGCACAAAAATGCCGAAGCCGCCAAGAATGATGAACGGGATAGAAACGAAGTAGATCGGCACCTGCGGCATGAACTTGTTGGCGAGCCCGAACAGCAGATTGACGACGATCGAGTAGATGATGAACGGCCCGCAGAGTTGGACGGCGATCAAAAACGCCTTCGACGCCACGGAAACCAGATGGCGCAAGGCAGCGCCGACGTCGAAGAACGACGCGACATCGATCACGCGATAGGACGCAAGCAGCGCGCGGATCATTTCAAGATGCAATTCCGTCGAAAATATCATGAAAATCGCGGTCACGCTGATCAGCGACCCGAGCAGAGACGTCACCTCGCCGTCATGCAGCGGGATGCCGGGCGTACCGCCGAGGCCTAAAAACGTTGACGCCGCGGCACCAAAAAATTCAAGCGCGACGAAGAAGAAGCGGCCCAGCATGCCGATCATCAAACCGACCGCGACCTCCGACATGATCATCAAAATATGATCGGTCGACGAGGCGTTTTCCATCTTGGGACCAAGATCGGGCACAAGCAGCGGCGCCAGCGCCAATGTGCACGCAAAGGCTGCCATCAGCCGAATGCGTATCGGAATTTGTTGCGCCGACAATCCCGGCAGAAGCATCAGCGCAGACCCGACACGGCAGAAGATCATGAACACCGCCAGAATGGTTGCGTCCGTGATCGGCATTATGAAATCGTTCCGAGTGCGTGGATCTGCACACCACGCGCAATTTCGGCGTGAGAGAGAACCGGCAGCGTTGCGAACAGCCGCTCGGTGATCATGCGCACGAACGGCCGCGCTTCCGGCGCGACAACCAGTGCGAACTTGTGTCCCTGGTCCATGTGCGCGCGGATCACTTTGCTGGCTTCGTCTCCGAACTGCTCGATCAGGCGCGGATCGATATCGAACTCGACAACATCGCCCTTCGCGTCACGCTTCAAGGATTGGTGGAATGCCAGCTCCCAGCGATTACCGAGGCGCAGCACCTTGAGCGTGTTGCCTTCGCTGAGTTCTCCGCAGATTTGCGGCGCCAAGCGCGCGCGCACATGTTCCGCGATCTGCTCGGGCCGGCGCGCATGCGGCACGATCTCCGCGATGGCTTCCAGAATGAGATGCAGATTTCTGATGGAGACCCGCTCCGCGAGAAGCAGCTTCAGCACCGACTGCAAACCGGAATACGAAATCTGCGACGGCACAATCTCGTCGAGCAGCCGGCGATACTCCGGATCGAGCCCGTCGAGAAGGCGGCGCACGTCTTTGTAGGTCAGCAGTTGCGACAGGTTATTGCGAATGATCTCGCCAAGATGTGTCAGCAGGATCGATGAGTTCTCAACGGGATTGAAGCCATCGCGTTTCACGCGCGCGGCTAGCATATCGGCGATCCATACGGCTTTCATGCCGAATGCAGGCTCGCGCGTCGCTTCGCACGGCACATCGGGCGCGCGGCCGTCGCCGATGACAACCAGCATCTCGCCGATTCTCAGTTCGCCGCGCGCGACGAGCGTGCCGCTCATTTTGACGTAATAGCCTTTCGGCGGCGCCTTCAGATCATCGCTCAATTTAATTTCCGGCACGACGAACCCGTATTGCTCTGCGAATTTGCGCCGCATCTTGCCAACGCGGTTGGCCAACTCGCCGTGAGCCGGAAGCAGCGACGTCGCGATCTGTTTGCCAAGACAGACTTCGATTTCAGCAGTGCGCAGAGATTCCTTGATCGACATGCGCGCTTCATCGCGGGCCACAGCCTCCTCTTGCTGCACCCGCGAAACTTCGGTCGCGGCAAGTTCCGCGCGCCGTTTGGGAATGATGTAGGCGACGAACGCCATCATCGCCGACAGCAGGAAGAACGGAAAGAACGGCAGGCCCGGCGCCAAGGCCAGCGTCAGCATGACGAGGCACGACATCACCAGCGCTCGGGGATAGTGACTGAGCTGACCGACGACGGCTTTTTCGGCCGATCCGCGCGTTCCGCCCTTCGAAATAAGCAGGCCCGCGGCGAGCGAGATGATCAGCGCCGGGATCTGCGTGACCAGACCGTCGCCAACCGACAGCTTGACGAAAATATCCGCTGCATCGCCGACCGACATGCCATGGCGGGTGACGCCGATGATGATGCCGCCGAAAATATTGATGAGCGTGATGACGATGCCGGCGATGGCATCGCCACGCACAAATTTCGATGCGCCGTCCATGGCGCCGAAGAACGAGCTTTCTTCCTCCAACTCGCGACGGCGCCGCTGCGCTTCCTTTTCGTCGATCGTTCCGGCGGAAAGATCGGCGTCGATCGCCATCTGCTTGCCGGGGATGGCATCCAGCGTGAAGCGTGCGCCGACTTCCGCAATTCGCGTCGCACCCTTGGTGATAACGACGAAGTTGACGGTGACGAGGATGACGAACACGACGAGACCGATCACGAAATCGCCGCCCATGACGAAGTTCGCAAAGCCGGCGATGACATGGCCAGCGGCTGTGTGCCCCTCGGCGCCGTGCGACAGAATCAAGCGCGTTGTGGCGATGTTGAGCGACAAGCGCAGCATCGTGGCGATCAGCAAAATCGTCGGAAATGACGAGAAATCGAGCGGCCGCTGAATCCACAGCGCCACCATCAGAATGAGAATGGAAAAGGCGACCGAGGTCGCAAGACCGATATCGAGCAAAATCGGCGGCAACGGCAAGAACAGAACGGTCAGGATCAGTACAACGCCGATCGCGAAGCCGACGTCTTGTCCAGAGCGCGCTTCAGCAGCCGCTGAGTCAAATCCAGACGAAATGGCCATCGCGCTCTCTTTGATTGTTCCGAATTTTCAATGTGCGGTGACAGGCTTGCGCCAGGCGAGCGCCGCCTGCTGGAGAGCAATCTTTATAAGTCTGACATTGCGTGCGCCGTCACAGCATGCGCGCGCTGCGCATCGCGTCGAGTCGCAGAAATTGGCGCGCACAGCTTTGCGCGCGCGGCGCCAAGTCGCGCACGTTGGGGTAGCTCTCAATTGTTCCGAAACCATGCGGATGCCGCAGTCGCGACACCCTTGTCATGCCACCGGCGGCGCAACGCGCAACGCCGGCCAACGTACTCAAATGCCAACACTCGGCGGGCCTGCGTCCGGTCAGGCGTCGCCGAACGTGTTAGGCGGTCAGTGACACCTGATACGTGGTGTTCGACGTCTGGAACCAGCGCTCGATGAGACCAACGATGCGGCCATTGCTGTCTTCGATCTTGCGCTTGGAGTAGAGAAGCGCTTGGCCAACCTTCACGCCCAGCTGTTCGCTCAGGCTTTCATCGGCGTTGATCGACGTGATGCTCTCCACGCAACGCTGGATCTCAATGCCGAAATCGCGCAGGAACAATGAATAGAGATTGGCCGGTAATTCCGCCCGCTTATGGATATCGGGGAACATGTCTGCGCGCAGAACCTGCTTCTCGAGCAGCACGGCCGTACCCTTGCGATCCATGCGACGGTGCAGACGCACGACCGCACTGTTGGGAAGGATGCCGAGGTCTTTCGCTTCCTGCGGGGTTGCCACGTCTTCGATTTTTTCGATCATAACGGGCGTGCAATCGGTGAAGAAGCTGACGCCGGTGTCGGCAACGAAAATGCGGCAGAACCGGTCGAGCTGCTGCTCGGCGGGATCGGCGACAAACGTGCCGCGACCCTGACGGCGCGTGATCCAACCGTCGCCCTGCAAGGATTCAAGCGCCTTACGCGCCGTGCCGACACTGACGCCATAGCGGCGCGCGAGATCGGTCTCGCTTGGCAGCGCAATTCCAACCGGCCACTTCTCCTGCCGTATCAGATCGCGGAATACATTTGAAAGCTGAGAATAGAGGGGCGCCGCATGGATCTTCGACGTCTGCATGTCGAGCGTTTCAGACTTTCTCATCGTGGCTTCCCCTCGGAATGTTCAGTTCTGGACTTTGACGGAAGAGCCGCATCGCCTTGTGGCGTTCGACCAACCGTTGCGCAAATGCATCACCACAAAACAACCATAGATTGCACGAAACCAAAATACAATCTCAACGTAGCGTCGTCTGACCTCTAGACATTGGCTGACGCATAAGCAGATGATTGATGAATGGTTTCAAAGTTCCACAGTGGTTTAACAATTTCGATAGTGTTGCTTGAAAGACGCATCGCCGTCTTCTGTCGCAAAGCAGTGAAACTTTCGCATTCTTCAGTCATGCGGCGCGTCATCGATGGCGCCCAACCGGCCCCAGGCAGCATGCGACTGTCAGAAGCCATGTTCGATCCGCCCGAACACCTGTTCCGCGAAACGATAGACAGTTGCCGCCATGAACGGCGCCGTCACCGACAGCACAACGAGGATGGTGATGATCTTCGGAATGAAGGTCAGCGTGATTTCCTGAATCTGCGTCAAAGCCTGAAGCAACGCGATGGCAACACCGACGATCATGGCCGCCAGAATGCTTGGCGTGCTGGCAACAACGACCGTCCATAGTGCCAAGCGCAGAATGTCCAGGGCTTCGACTTCATTCATGACGCCGATACCGTAAGGCCAGCGCCAATATCGAGTTCGGTGCCATTCTCAAGAATGGCAACCGCTGAACCGTCGAGGATGCGCAGGCCCGTCACTTTGCCGGACACCGAGCCGTCCGACGTCGTCACAACGCGACCGATCAAACTGTCGGCCTGCGTCAGCGCCTGTGATGTGATGAGCGTATCGAGTTTCGTATTGAGCTTCACCGACTGTTCGACATTCGAGAAGCTTGCGAGCTGACCGATATACTGCGCCGAATCCATCGGCTTTGTTGGATCTTGATTCTTGAGCTGTGCGATCAAGAGCTGTAGAAACGCGCTGTAATCAAGCGTGCCGGTCTTCTCCGCCTCTTTCGTCGCTGCCGCGGCTTGCGACTGCGCTGTCGTGGTCGGCGTTGTGGCTGTTACCTGCATGATGGCGTCGCTCCTTGAGATTCAATATGCGTCGCTTTCCTTGCCACAAGCTGGTCTTCTATAGCGAACAACGTTCGTATTGTTTTTAATGCATCATAAAGTCTACCGTCGCCGGCGAGTTCCTTTGCCGCGCAGAGCCCCTCCAGGATTTCTTCATCCGTGAAGGTCTTCATGAAATTCGCGTGCAGAACTTCGTACATGTTGCGCGCTTCAGCGGCGCGCCCGGCGTCGATGAGCATCGCCTGCACGACGAAATAGAGCTGACGCAGCGGCGTCGTCGCTTCTTCCGCCTGCAAGACGTTGCCCTCAAGCAGGAAGGCGACGTCATTGAGGAATTCGACGGACACTTTCCTGTCGACGCGCAGAACCGCTCCGTTGACGAAGAGCCGTTCGCCCGCTTTCAGATAAACCTTGAAGGATTTTTTCATTTTAGCCCTTCGGAAATTGTCTCGGAGATCTCAATCAGCCCCTTGAAAGTGGCTGTCTTGCCTAAGCGAATGTCCTCGATCTCGCGGAACATCCACAAGCCGATCGAAATCAAAGAGGCACGCAAGGTGCTCGGCAGATCGTTCTCCGGCTTCGCCAGATCTTCGATCAGCAGGCTCCACAAACGCTGTGTAAACAGCAGTGCTTCCGTTCCGGCGCGTGATGTTGTGCCCTCGGATTCCGCCGCGGTCAGCAATTCGATTGAACGCGCGATGGCCGCACGCTCGCGCTCGCGGCTGGTCGAGAAACTCTCTTCAACTATGTCTGCATACGAGAACTGATACATTCCAACGCTTCCTTTCGCGCGCTATCGCCAAGTCCAATTGTCAGTCATTAGAGGTAGTTCACGAGACTCAACTGATGCAGTCGCGCGGTCAGCGCATACGATGTTTCGATCTGCGTCATGAGCGCGGTCACCCGCACGGAAACCTCCGCCGGGTCGACGCTCTCGAGCTTGCCGACGTGCGTCGAGATGATGTCCATCTGGATCGACATGCGTTCCGTGGCGAGCGCCGTGCGCTCCTGCGAGAG
>JBOFCQ010000242.1:0-2173 GCA_051646145.1 Hyphomicrobium sp. | reverse complement strand
ACGGGCAGAACGCCATAGGCGGCGCCGAGCGCGGCCACTGTGAGAATTGCGACTGTGTTCTTGATCATCGTCATGGATGGGGCCTCCAATCCAAAATCGCTACCGTTCAAACCTTCGCAGAAGTGTCCAGGCGTGACGGCAACGTTGTGCACCGTAGATAACCCGATGACTCGGATAGAAAAACTGCTAGCTATGCATTTCCGGAATGCGTTTTTCGCAGCGCGAAAGGGTCACAGCCCAACTGGGTAGGACACGATCGCCAAACCCGTGATCGCGTCATTTTCAATTCACACAAATCGGTGGTGTGAAATTGGGTTGTCGCGGCGCGAGGATATCCCAAAAACGAAAAAAGACCGGGAGGCGCCTGGCCTCCCGATCCGTGTGTCGTGCGCTTGGCGCCAATGGCGCCAACGTCTGCCTTGGTCCGCTTATGACTTGGCACCCTTCTGCGCCGCCTTGTACCCGTCGCGCGTATAGACGCGAGCATTCATTTTGCGCCCGCCAGGACCGCACATGAAGGCCGCGGTGCGGTTCATGTCGCCGTCGATCTGCAGCGTCTTGCCGGGCGCCAGTTCGAGGGTGATGCGCGTCCCATGGGGACCATCGCGCTCACCGGCTGCCATGCCGCCCGCGTCAGCGACGGCCAGGACGATGGTCAGGCCGCACGCCTGATGTTCCCGCTGAAAGACGCCGACGATCCGCTTGCCGCCAACGTCGAGCGGCAGGCCCTGTCCCGGTATCATGACAACCGGGCTCTCGGCCGTACCCGGCGCGGGTGCTGTCTCAGACCAAGCCGACGCAACCGAAACACTACCAAGCACTGCCGCAGCGGCGGCCATGCGCATCACTAAGTTCATGGGAAAATCCTCCGGTTCCGGTGCCAGCCACGCCCTCACGTCGGGGGCGGTGACTGCGACCGTCGAGGAGTAGATAAACCTCTGACTTTACGCCATAAATGGATCATGTTGCATGGCAGCAATCACCGCCCTGCAGCGCGGCCATGCCACGCGGCATCGGTTGCGTCGGTTGATCTCGCGCATTGCGACGGCGGCGGCTGCGAACGCGTCAGGCAGGCGGTTAGAAAGCGCCGCTGATTGGGCGGTGTCAGGCCCGGTCTAAGTCCCGGCCGATGACGCGTTTCGATGATCGTCGGCCGAGGGTGCCGCATGACCCTCCGCGCACCACCCTCCACGCGGCAACGGCGCTTGGGACAAAGCCACGCGGCGCTGGCGACATTTCGCGAACCAGCCGGTATAAGCGGCCAAACTCAAATGCGATGCCGCTCCAACCCACTTCGAGACCTGATGCAAGCCGCACCCAAGACCACCAAAATCACGCCCGAAATCGTCGCCCAGCACGGTCTGAAGCCCGACGAATATCAGCGTCTGCTCGGCATTCTTGGCCGCGAACCGCTGATCTGCGAACTCGGCATCTTCTCCGTCATGTGGAGCGAGCATTGCTCCTATAAATCCTCGCGCGTGTGGCTGAAGACATTGCCGACGAGCGGGCCGCAGGTGATCCAGGGGCCGGGCGAGAACGCAGGCGTCGTCGATATCGGCGATGGCGATGCCGTGGTCTTCAAGATGGAGAGCCACAATCATCCAAGCTACATCGAGCCGTTCCAGGGCGCGGCGACCGGCGTCGGCGGGATTATGCGCGACGTGTTCACCATGGGCGCGCGGCCCGTCGCCAACATGAACGCCTTGCGCTTCGGCGCACCCGATCATCCCAAGACGCGGCATCTGGTCGGCGGCGTCGTTGCCGGCATCGCGCACTATGGCAACTGCACGGGCGTTCCAACCATCGGCGGCGAAACCAATTTCGACGCCGGTTACAACAACAACATTCTCGTCAACGCCATGTGCGTCGGCCTCGCTCGCCAGGACAAGATTTTCTATTCGGCCGCCAAGGGCGTCGGACTGCCGGTCGTGTACGTCGGCTCGAAGACCGGACGCGACGGCATCCACGGCGCCTCGATGGCCTCGGCCGAGTTCGACGACGATTCCGCCGAGAAGCGGCCGACCGTCCAGGTCGGCGATCCCTTCGCCGAGAAGCTGCTGCTCGAGGCCTGCCTCGAACTGATGGCGAGCGGCGCGGTGGTGGCGATCCAGGACATGGGCGCCGCCGGGCTCACCTGTTCCGCGGTCGAGATGGGCGCCAAGGGCGACCTCGG
>JBOFCQ010000150.1:0-21806 GCA_051646145.1 Hyphomicrobium sp. | reverse complement strand
CCAGATCGCGGGCCGTCGTGACCTGATTGGGGTCGGGCAAGCCGTTGGTGTTGACGAAATGCGTGCGCGACATGCCGAGGCGCTGCGCGGCCGCATTCATGCGCGCCACGAATTTGGTTTCGCTGCCCGAGATGGCTTCTGCCAGCATGACGGTGACGTCGTTCGCCGATTTGACGATGACCGCCTGCAGCGCCAGATCGACGGTCAGTTCTCCGCCGACGGGCAGGCCGACCTTGCTCGGCGGTTGCAGGTTCGCAACCAGCGAACACGCGATTTTATCATCCAGCCGGATTTTGCCGTCCTTGATGGCCTCGAACGTCAGATAGGCCGTCATGATCTTGGTCAGCGAGGCCGGGTGCCAGAGATGGTCGGCGTCCTCGGCATAGAGCACTTTGCCGTTGCTGCCGTCGAACAGCAGCGCCGGGCCCGCTGCGGCCGGCTTGGCGACGACGAAAGAGAACAGAACTGCCAGACATGCTGAAGCGCGGGTCGCACTACGCGCTCTTGAAAACAGCATCGAGAAACCTCGCTCAAAACCGAAGGCCCGAATAGCATATTCGCGCCACTGGCGGCAATCGCGGGGCTGGTCTGAGGCACACTAGGCTGCGGTTTCGCGGCCATGCGTTGCGGGTTTGGCGCGCCCGGCGCGCGTTTGTCGCAGTGGGCTGTGGCACGTGAGCCCTGGCACGCCTGCGGTCGCTATACGGGCGCGGCGTCGTGTGCGCGGCTGAAATGCGCCGGCGGCCATGCCGCAAAAGCAAAGGCCGCGCTCCCGTTTGCGGTGCGCGGCCTGGAGCTGTGTCGTCAACGATGCGGCGGCAGAAGCCCCCGCGTCACGTCTTAGGCCTACTGTGTGCCACCAAGACCGATGGTCAGGCGTGCGCCCGCACGGAGTTCCCAGAGGTCATCGGTTTCGACGCTCGACGAGGACGCGGCCGCCGGGTTGTTGTCGGCGAGGCCGGCCGTGCCGACGTCAGAGAAGTAGTCGGCCTCGGCAAACGTTTCGATGTGCGTGTTCAAGCCAAGGAGGAACTTCAAGGCCACGCCAAGCTGGCCACGGAAGCCGATGCCTGAGTCATCATCCGACAGGCTGGCGGCGAACGGGTCGCCGGCGGTCTTGTCGGAGAACGAGCGGAACGTGCCATCGGCGTCGTAGCCGTACACGCCGACACCGGCGCGGGTGACGAGCGCGATGCCGTCGGACAGCTTCCATTCCGGTTCGACGGCGAACATCACGCCGTACATCCAGGTGTCGACGCCGGCTGTGCGTTCAGGCGGGCAAACGCCGGGGCACAGCAGCCCCTGCACAACCGAGCGCGTATCTTCATCCGAATGACGCAGGAACGGCGCGATCACCCAGGTATTCGTAGACGTCGCGTTGCTGCGCTGATCGTATTCGAAGCGCATGCCAGCTTCCCAGGTCTGCCGTTCGATTTCGGTTTGACCAAATGTTCCAGCGGCTGCACTGGCGGTGCCGTCGACACTTTTCAGCAGCGTGGAACCAACGCCCGGCGTGCGATGCGTGATTTCATCGTCGGCTTCGCCGTAGTGGCCGTAGATCTCGAAGCGGTGGAACGGCAGCGGCGGCAGGTAAGGCTGCGCGTTGGCGAAGCCGATCATGCCACCAATGAAGTAGCCGCTCTCGGGCGAGACGAGCACGTTCTGAAACGCGCCGGCCGTCGTCGTGATGCCGTGGCCAATGACGTCGGGTCCGTTCTGATGAAGGTATCCGCCTTCAATCGACACGTACGTGCCGTTCGGACCGACCGGTGCAAGACCCATGTCTGCATATGCGGCGCTCGACGTCGTTGCCGCCACGGCGGCCGCGACCAAGAATTTGTTCAGCGTAAATCTCATTGGCGCACACCCCCGTATGCGAATCTCTCGCCAAAATATCCCTGAGAGCTAGAACTCAACGTGCGGTCGTGTCGAGTGCGGTAACGGTTTGTTAACCACATTCGCTGGCGCTACTGATGCAAAAGCAACACAAAGCCGGTGGATCGCTGGGGACATGCCTGGGGGCGCCCGGACGCGGGGTCTGGGAGGCGCGTGATCGCCCCGAACTGGGGCTCCGAATTTTGACGCCGATCAGTGGTCAAAGTTCGCGGCGGCCAGCCTGCCGCCGCGACGTCACGGGATTGGGACAGCGCGTGTCGCTGCCCCACGGTCGTGCCAGATCGACCTCAAAGGATGAAGTCGTCCGCGGTCAGCGTCAGCGTACCCGTCAGCCTCAGGACGAAATCGGCTGTCGTATCGCCGGTCGTGTCGGCCTGGACGATGGTGTCGCCGCCCGACTGGAACCACGAGACGCTGTTCGCGGTCACGCCGGGGTTCACGGCTGGTGTGCCGTTGGCGAGAAACGCGAACGACTGGTCTCCGACCAACGCCGCGTTGGCATCGATCAGCGACAGGTCGATCACCTCGCCCGCCGTGCCCGTGCTGAAGTCCACAATCGTATCGGCGGTCGCCAAGGACGGGCTTTGCGCGACGTCGGTGAAGACGAAGATGTCCGCGCCGCCATCGCCGCGCAGCGAGTCCTGGCCGAGGCCGCCGTGCAGCGTATCCGCGCCGTCTTCGCCGCGCAGCGTGTCGCTGCCCGACTGACCATAGAGGACGTTCGCCGACGAATTGCCAAACAGGAAGTCGTTGCCGCTGCCGCCGATCAAGCCTTCGATGCTCGACAAGGTATCGCCGGCCGCGTCGCCGCCGCCGATCGAACCCGAACTCGGGTTCGAGAACGTGCCGGGCGCACCCGACGCGTTGCCGCTGTCGTTCAAGTTGATCGAGATCGCGGATGTGCTGTCGGAGTAATCGGCAATGTCAACGCCGCTGCCGCCGCTGATCGCGTCGGTCTGCGTGCTGCCGGCGATCACGTCGTTCACCGTGCCGCTGAAGCCCGCCAGCGTGAACGAGCCGTTCGCGTTGGCCGGCACCTGATGGATATTCAGCGTCTGGGTTGCTGTCGGGTCGCCGTCACCGTCGGTTGCGGTGATTTGGAACGCGAGCGTGACGTCGGGCGGCAGGACGAGCTTGGTCGTCGTCAACTGGTCAAGCCTGTAGGACCCGGACGCCCAGGTGATGTCGATCTGGTTGAACGAGATCGTCGGATCGATCGACAGCGTGCCGGCGGCGATCGTTGCCGTGCCCGACTGGGTAAAGCCGTTGACGGTGTCGCGCGCGGTCCACGTGGCTGAGCCCGCACCGTTGGCCACGAACGAGATCGAGTCGCGGTAATCGACTTCGGTGTTGGCGGCCGTGTTCGTGCCGAGCGTTCCAGGCACCGTGTGGAATTCGACGCGGAAGCTTTCCGGCGCCTGGTTGATAAGGTTGTTCTGGATGCCGAGGCCCTGTGTCGACACGTTGAGCAAGCCACCGGCCAGCGCTTCGAGTTCGATGGTGCCGCCGCCCGCCTCGATGAAGGCCTGCGGGGGACCGGCGCCGATGCCGCCCAAGGTCTGCACTTGGGTCGATGCGGCGCCGGGCGTGATGAGTTCGAACGTGTAGGTGCCGTTCGAGCGCACGTTCAATGCGAAGACGTCGGTCCCGCCAGATGTTTCCGCAAGCAGGCGCGTGCCGCCCGCAATAGCGCTGCTGGTGAAGGTCAACCCGGTCACAGGCGTCGCGGTGACCGTGAAGTTGCCATGGCCATCCGCGCCGGGCACGTAGCTGAAGAAGCCCATCAGCGTGCCGACCTGGTTCGGTATCGTGCCAGGGGTGAAGGCGCCAAGCGTGCCGCCGTCATCCTCGAACACAATACGCGAGCCGATAGCCACCGATTGCGTTGCGACATCGCCGTCGCCGTCTGTCACGGTGACGGTTGCGACGAGCGCGCCATTGGCGAGTGTCTGCTGCACGGGGTCTGGCGTGTCATTCGGCGTCGCGTCGTTACCGCTTGTGCCGTTGTCGTTGGCTTCGTCCGGATCGCCGAGATCGTCGTGCTTGATCGGAGCGTACTGCGCCAGGCTGATGGCGCCCGTCGTGCTGTCGATCGATACGGCGAATGCGATGGCGCCGGCGGCATTGGGACCGCTGCCGAGCGTCGTTTCGATGCGGCCGACGACGAGAGCGCCGAGCTGGTAGAGGTAGACGCTGCGGCCGTCGACGACATCGAGACCGGAATCGATGCCGACCGTCGCCGGGGCAACCGTCACGGCCATCGTGCCGGGGCCGTCAGCACCAAAGGCGCTGCCGGTTGTAACCACGAGCGGCGTTGCGTCGGTTGCAACTTCAATCGGTGCGCCGGCAATGGCTGCGAAGGCCGCCGGAACGGGCGTGTTGCCGGACCCAAGCGTGTCGTCGCTGCCGGAATTGTCGCCGGCGGTTTCATCGATCGTCAGTGTCGTGTTGCCATTGAGCGCTATGGCGGCCGTTGGCACGGCGTCGGTCAGCGAGAACGTGATCGTGCTCAGCGCGCCGTCGGCATCGCCATCGGTGATCTTGGCGGCGAAGCTGAAGGCGAGCACGTCGGCGCCCGGCAGCGGATGGTCGACGGTCGCGTTCTGCTTGATCGTGTAGTTGCCGTTCGCGGGATTGAGCGTCACGGTCAGAACTGTGACCGGCCCTTGCTTCACGATCAGGTCGTTGCCCGCGTACTCATAGGTGAAGCCGGCCGGCGCCGCCTGCGTCGTATCCCAGGCGATGGCGCCCGTAGCCGCCGCGCCGTCAGCGCCGAAGCTGAAGGGCAACGTGCCGGTTTCCAGAGTGACGGCCGCGCTCGACACGAGCACGCTCGAGAGCTGCGACAGATCGGTGATCAGGACAGCGCCCATTTCCGTGCCGGCCGGGCCGAGCGCGCCGTTGAAGGCGATCGGTTCGATCGGACCGAGCGTTGCGTCGGCGGTCATGCCAAGGCCGTAGGAGACGATGTCGTTGGTGGCCAGGAAGGATTCCCAGAGGCCTTCCTCGCCGCCGTCGAGACCTGCGCTGTCAGGATTGGGATCGCCGTCGGTCAGGAAGTACGACACGTTCTGAATGCCAGGGCCGGTCAATTTGCCGGGCGAGGCGAAGGCTGCTTGCGCGGCGGCGATGGCGGCATCGTAGTTGGTCGAGTCGTCGGGAGCCGGCAGGCCGTTGATGGTTGCAATCGCGGTCGCAACATTCATCCAACTTGCGCCGTATGTCGTGGCGTTGTCGTTGAACGAAACGATGCGCACGACCACGTCGCCGTTGGCGTCGTATTGGTTGATGAGATTGATGAGCGCCGTCTTGATGGTGGCGAACTCACCGGCGCTGAGGCTCCCCGAATTGTCGACGATCAGCATCAGGTTGGTCTGGGTCGATACTTCCGTCGCGGCTTCTACAACGGCGCCGCCGGTAGGCGTGTCGTCGTCGATCGTGAACGACAGCGAGCCCGAGGCCGTATCGCCGTCACCATCGGTGATGGTGTAGCTGAGATTGAACGTGGCGTCGGTTTCGACGTCATCCTTGTTGGCGGCCGTGTGGTGATCGAGCGAGGCGAGCTGAGTTACCGTGTAGCCGCCCGTAGCCTGATTGACGACGACGGTGAACACGTTCTCCTCGCCATCGTTGGCCGTCAGCGTATCGACGCCGTCCCAGGTCAGCGTGACCGTGATGCCGTTGATGGTGGTCGTTCCGCTCGCAAACGCGATCGAGCCGCTGCCATCAGACCCGTAGTCGGTGCCAAGCGAGCCGGTCAGCGTCAGCGGACCATTGGTTGCTGGCGTGAAATCGCCAGGGCCCGCGAGATTGCCGCCAGATAGCGCGTCTTCGTCCGTCGTTCCGGCCAACACTGGCGCGCCGGCTGTCGGACCGCTGTCCTCAAACGTGATCAGATTGCCGATGGCGGCTGACGCGCTGACGGAATCGCCGTCGCCGTCGACGACGGTCTTGACGACGGTGAGCGCATTCAGCGCCATCGACAGAGATTCGTCAGGGTTCGTCGTCGGATGCTTGATCGGGCGGTATTGCGTCAGCGTGAGTTCCCCGGTCGCGGCGTCGATGTCGATACGGAACACGTCCGTTCCGGCTGCTCGGCCAAATATGGTTGTCGCGCCCGACGGAACGAGCGTGATAGGCGCGTTGGACAACGTATCCGTGAGGAGCGTCGGCTGTGACGTGGGAACGTTCAGCGAATAAGTGATCGATGCCGGGCCATCGGCGCCTGCCGAGCCCGTATCCGTCAGATAATTCGCGAGCGCGATTTTGTTTTGGCCGAGGGTGCCGACCGGCTCGGTTTCACCCGGTGCCAACTCGCCCACGGACTCGTCCACCACCAGCTTGGCGAAAGTGCTGCCCGACAACTGCACAACCGGCGTATCGTCGTCGACTGTGACGGTGAGTGAGCCGGACGTCGCATCGTCGTCGCCGTCGGTGACGGTGAAATTGAAAACGACGTTGAGATCGTCCTCGTTGGCCGGCGTGTTGACCGGATGAACGAGCGCTTTGAGCTGCGTGAACGTGTATGAGCCGTCCGCGTTGACCAGCAGCGTGAACACGTCGTCCAGGCTATCGGCGCCGGTGGCGGTCAGCGTCGTATTGCCGAGGCCGTCGACGGACGTGGCGTATGTCAGTGTTTCCTGCTTGGCGATGCCCGTGCCGTCATCCCAGATGGCTTTGACGCCAGCCGGATTGTCGATGACGATGGACTTGATGCCATCGGCGCCAACCGTGAACAGCGCGCCAGCGACGCCAGATGCCGTTGCCGGCGTACCGGCAACATCCGCGCCGGCGATACCGGGCGCAACGCCCGGATTCGACAGTGCGCTGAAATCGCCCTTGCCTTCGTCATCGGTGATTTCGGTATCGGTGACGTTGAAAGCCGTCGAAACATCGTCGTGGAAGGTAATGAGATCGCCGATGGAGTAGCCGGCAGCCGATTGATCGCCGTCGCCATCCGTGATCGTCACGGTCGCGAAAATCTTGAAGTCGTCGATGTTGACCGATTCGTTGGTGTTTAGCGGATCGGGGTGTTTGATCGACAGATACTGTTCGACTTTGAGCGCGCCCGTCGCCGTGTTGATCTCGACGGCGAATGCCGCCTGACCAGCGAGGGCACCCGCCGCGACGATGCCGACGACGACTGTCGGGCTAACCGTGACGAGGTTGATCGCCGAGCCGTCGGTTACAAACAGGCCCGAGACGGCGTCGCCGATGGTCAGTGTCCAGGATTGCGATGTCACGGCGTTCGGGCCATCGGCGCCGAAGCTGATCGTCGGAAGAGCCGAGGGCAGAAGCGATGCATCGCTGGCAATGACGCCGGTGCCCGGGACGTCTGGATCGTCGCCGGCGGTGTTGGCGCCGATGTTGATGGTGGCAACCGCTGCGGTCTTGTCGCTCTCATCGACCGTGACGCCGCCGTTGGCGTTGAAATTTAACGACACTACCGGTACGTCGTCGAGAATATTGACGGCAAACGTGCCGGGCAGAACGTCGCCGTCCTTATCTGTCACCTGGAACGGGATGCCCAAGAGGCTCAGCGTGTCTTCGGTCGTGTTCAGCGGATGCTTGATCGGCAGCAGCAGCGTGGCTGTGAACGTATAGGTGACGTCCGTCAAACCAGGACCAGCGACCGCGCTCGTTTTGGCGATGCGGATGACTTCCGTTGCCCCGGCGTCGACTGTGCCGACGAGATCGCCGCCGACGAGCGTGAACGTGACGGGCTGTCCGTCCAGCGTCTGCAGTTGCGTGTCGAGCGTCGGCGTATCGAGCAGTTCATACGATGTTGCAAGTGTCGTCGGCACGTCGGCGCCGAAGTTGACGACGACCTCAATGGCGTTGGACAGGGCTTCGTTGCCATCGACTTCTGCGACCAGCAACGGTCCGTGATCCGGGTTGGCGGTTGGAAAACCGTCTTCATCGAGATTGCCGGTGCCGACCGAAATAAGCTGCGGCACCGAATCCGCTTCGATTTCGAACGTCAGCACGCCGATGTCGTTGTCGTCGTCGGAATCAAGGATCGTGTATTGCACCTTGATGATGCCGGCTTCGCCTGCTGCTGGCGTGTAGGTGACGAGGCCTGCCGCGGTGAAGGTAACGGTGCCAAGACCCTGCGTAACGATGGCGTTGCTGACAACCAGCGGCGTATCCGGGCCGGACAAATCGTTGGTCAGTACGTTGTAGGCAAACGCGACGTCTTGCGTCTGCTGACCGGCGATGTCGTCATCGACGGCCGTCGGGCCGCCATCCTTGAACACGACCGATGCGCCGATCGCGATCGTTTGAGTGACAGGATCGTTGTCGCGATCGGTGACGGTGACGGCGGCATTCAAATAGCCCGTGAGATCGAGCGGATCGTCGTGCGACGGGTCGCCGGTCGGGCCGCCATCGATCAGATGTTCGAGCGCCACATACTGCGACAGGGTCAGTGAGCCGTCGGGATTGATCGTGATGGTGAAAGCCGTTTTCGAAACGCCGTCGACATAGCTTCCGGTGACGACAGTGGTGCCCGAACCTGTCAGCGTGATGGGGAAATCGCCGTAGGCGGTGACGATCGGAATGGCGCCGCCGCCGACGACTTCAAGCGTGTAGTCGACGGTGCCGGCACCGTCGGCGCCGAAGTCCAAGACGAGCGTGAAGATCGACGCTGCGCCTGTCGTTGTAAGCGGCGCTGCGAATTCGCCCAAGGGGCCGGGGATGGCTGCGGTCTCATCCAGTGTGACCGCGCCGGGAGCATTGAGTGCTGCCGTCGTGATCGAAGGGCCCGCGTCCGCGAAATAGAAGTAGCCGCCGATGTTGAGGGTGGCGCTGGCCTGATCGCCATCGGTATCGGTCGCCGTGCCGGTCAGGGTCACGAGATCGAAGGGCAGCGAGACGACGTCATTGGGATTGGTGGCGTCGGGATGCGTCAGCGCGCGCTGCTGGTCGAGCTTTACGACTCCCAACGCATCGACGGAAATGACGAATACCGTGTCGCCATTGGTATTCACGCCGACGATCTGGCCGGCGATGATGGACACCGTCACCGGCTGGCCGGTGGCAACGTCGAGGAGATTTGTCGCCGCGCCGGTGAGGCCAAGCGCAAAGCCCGTCGTCGCGGGGTTGTCGGCGCCCGGCACGACGCCGAACAGGAAACCGAGATTGGCAGTGGCATCGAACGAGAGATTGCTCTCATCGACATAGAGCGATCCGAATTCGACCTCCTGCTTGACGTAGACGCTCGGCACGTCGTCGACGACGTTGATGTCGATGCTCGCATTGGCCGTATCGCCGTCGATGTCGGTGAGGACAACCGCGAGCGCTTCCGAGATCACGTTCTCGCCGTTATTGGCGGGGCCGTGCGCCGTCGTGTTGTCATTGAGCGTGAACGAATAGCTGATCGTTGCGCCGGTCGTGCCGCTGATGCCGACGCTGGTAATCGTCAGCACGCCATACTGCGTCGCAATCGGGCCCGGGATCGTCGCCACGCCATTGGTGATGACGTTGACGCCGTGCACCGTCACGTCGTCGAGGCCGTCGATGGCGGTCACTTGGAAGGCGCCGGTCTTCGTCAGGCCTGCGGCGTCCGGCGACTGGCCGTCCGGCAGATCGTCTTCATCGACGGTCGCTTCGCCGCCTTCGACATTGAGACCGGTGATGAAGATCGGATCGTCGACCGGAACGATGGTGACGGTTGCGACGGCGGTTGATACGTCGCCGTCTTTGTCGGTGATCTTGTAGGTGAAGGTATCGGTGCCGTTGAAATTCGGGTTCGGCGTGTACGTGAACGTGCCATCGGGATTGACGACCACGGTGCCGTTGGCCGGCCCGCCGATCAATGTCCAGATGTTGCCGCCGTCTGCCGATGGCGTGTCGTTACCCTTCAGCGAACCGCCCGCGATGGGTGTGTCTTCGTTGGTGGTGTAGGCGTCATTCTTGGCGATCGGTACGTTGTTCTCGTCGCAGTCGCATTTGCCGTCGAAGAGTTCGCCCTTGAAGATCAGCTTTTCGACATCCTTGGACACGAAGTCGATGCCATCGACCTTGTTGCCCTTGACGTGCTTGATGATCCAGCCGCCGTTGCCTTTGAGCTTGATGATTTGATAGTCGCAGCATTCGCCGGAGAAGATGGCGGTGTCTGTTCCGCTGCCGCCATAGAGCTTGTCGTTGCCCCTGCCGCCGATCAGCAGGTCGTTGCCCTGATTGCCGAAGATGGAATCGTTGCCACCAGCGCCGTTCAGAATGTCATTGCCGCAGAGCCCGTATATTTGCTCGTTGGCGCTCGTTCCTTTGATGTTGTCGTTGCCGTTCAGGCCAATAATTTTGAATACTTTACTTTTGGAACTCTTTTTCATGACGCCACCACAACGCAATACAAAAAACGCGAAACGGCGATCGTCCGTATGCTTCGAAAAATCGCCTCGATAGGCGGTGCGCCATGGCTGCTTGCAATCAACAATCGCTTTGAAATGCCGCAAGCAATTGAGGTAGCGAGCCGCTGGCACGAGCCGCACTTATTAACAACATGTTAACAGGGCGGTTGAAAGTCCAGATATTACCAAGATCGTAACTAATGACCTAGATCGGGACAGTCTATTCGCGGCTGCGAAAGGGTTTCAGCGCGCGCAATGAAACCTTGATCTCAATCGGTGTTTGACCAAAATTTGCAGACGCTGAATGGCGTTGCGGCGCCAAAATTACGCGTGCGGTGCGACGCAAACGTGAGGCTTAGGTCTGATCGGATTGCGCGGCCGCATGGGCCCTAGGTCTGATGCTTCGGACCTTCCTGTCGACCGAGCAGACGCGTGTTGGGTCAATGCCGAGGCTGCACGGTGAAGGCGTCACAATTCGGCGCCGACACAGGCCATGCTCGGCGCGCGGCACGTTCAGGCACGTCTCTCAGAACTGTGATGCGGCGCGCATTTGCACCGACGCCAGCGCAGCTCTTGTAGATTGCGTGATGGATGGCGCGCGGGGCTTGGCCGCTGGCGATCCGGCGCGAAAAACGACTGGATGCAATCGCTGATGGATTGTGGTGCCTCTGGAGGGACTCGAACCCCCACACCCGATGGATAGCAGATTTTGAGTCTGCCGCGTCTACCGTTCCGCCACAGAGGCAAATCTGATCGCGAAAGCGCCTTCTACAGTGTGTCGAGGCGGCGCGTCAACGAAGCGTCTTGGGGTTGCGGCCCTGACGCCGCGCCGATGCCGTCAGACGATGTCGAAATCGAACCGCGTCAGGTTCAATCCGGCCGATATCGTCGCGATTTTCACGGCGGCCTGGGCACCCGAGCCATCGGCATCGAAGAACAATTCGCCGTCGGCCTTGTCGTAGACGATGCGGTCGGTGGAATCGGTAGCCGCCGGGCCAATCGCCAGCGCGCCGGCCTTCAGCGTGCCGCGCGCCAGCCCTCCGAACGCCGAACGCGATAGCAGGAACGTATCATTGGCGACGTTGAAGTCCGTGATCCGGTCCAGATTGCTGGTGTCGGAAATCGCCGCCGTGAACGCGAACGTATCGCGCCCTTGCCCGCCGGTCAGCACGTCGTTGCCCCACCCGCCGCGCAAGATGTCATCGCCGAAACTGCCGATGATGCGGTCGTGGCCCTCGCCGCCGATGACAACATCATCGCCGCGATTGCCGTTCAGAACGTTGTTCTGCGCGTTGCCGACGATCTTGTCGTTGCCCCGGCCGCCCGTCGCGTTTTCGATGATGCTGTCGGGACCGATGGCGACCGTCGCGCGCGACGAGCCGCTGCCGGTGAACGAGATCGGCGCGCTCAGTGAACTGAAGCGGCCTTCGTTCAGATCAATGGTGACACCCGTCGTGCCGGAGAAGACGATTTTGTCGATGCCGCCGGCATCATCGATAGTCTGGAAGTATTTATTGCCGTCGACGAACGTGTAGGTGGTGTTGCCGACATTATGGTTCGGGTTGCGGCCGTAGATGGCCTGGATCGCGACCAGATCCTGATACATCGGCGTTGTCGGATAGAACGACGCTTCACCCGTATCGCCATAGCGCTTGGCGGAATAGCTCATCACCGAGAAGAAGTAGCTCTCACGCGCGCGCGGCAGGATGTCGGGGCTGTCGAAGGAATGCTTGAGGCCGATGGCGTGCCCGATCTCGTGGATGAGCGTGTGGAAATCATCGCTGCCGGACTTTACCGTCGGTGACGCCTTGGCGTTGAAATTCACGTAGCTCAGCCACACGTCGCCAGCATAGGGCACGTTGCTCGGCAGATAGGCATGGGCATATTCGGTGTCGGTATCGAACGACGTGTAGGCGAAGCGCAGCTCGCCAACGTTCGAGGCCGTATCCGAGGTTTCAACGAAGGCAATGTTGCCGACGGCCGCCCAGACGTTCAGCGCCGAGCGCACGGCCGCGCGCTCGCCAACCGAGAGCGCCTGATAGCCGCTCCATTCGCCGGCGCCGAAGTAGTCGCCGTAGGGCACCACATGGCTGGCGGAGGCGGACGGAAAGCTGAATGTCAGCGCCACCGCTGACCCGAGTGGCCCGCCCCATTTGGTGCCGGCGGCCACAAAGCGCCCGTTGCCGGTGGCTGAGGGGCTGTAGTCGGTGGTCGGAACGGAATTAACGGTCGGCGTGGCCATGTCGGATCGTCCTCAAGAACTCAGTGCCATTGCACAGAGCACGGCTTAATTCCGGGTTACGTGACGCCGGCACGGACACTCGTCGCGGAAAATGGCGGCTATGGGTTGGCGGCAACGCGCGGGGCACGCTCAAATCAGCGCTGACGGTACGCCATTCGCTGTGCCGGTGACAGGGGCCGCGATGGGCATTCGGCCGGGCAACGCCCGTCGCCATGGGGGGCGAGTCCCTAAAGCCACACTCCTCCCGGCCGGCAACACCGCGGCACGGTGCCGGTCCGGCAGCACGGACGGATCGACGCCCGCAGATCCGCGTCGCGGCGTCCGCTCACGCTCTAATGGCCCAGGGCGCATGAGGTCAGGCCGCGTTGGCGTCAGCGATCCTGGGCCGAGGCGCCGTGTCTCAGGAAGCCCTGCCTCAGGCCGCCTTGGCGTTGACCGCGACCAGACGCACGATGTCGGCCATGATGTCGTTCAACTGGAAGTCTTTCGGCGTATAGACCGCCGCGACGCCGAAGGCCTTCAGCGTCTTGGCATCCTCCGCCGGAATGATGCCGCCGACAACGACGGGCACATCGTCCAGGCCTTCCTTGCGCATCCGCTCCATCACGTCCTTGACCAGCGGCACATGGCTGCCGGAGAGGATCGAGAGGCCGACGACATGCACGGCTTCATCAACGGCGGCGCGCACGATTTGCGCCGGCGTCAGGCGGATGCCTTCGTAGACGACTTCCATGCCGACGTCGCGGGCGCGCACGGCGATCTGCTCGGCGCCGTTCGAGTGGCCGTCGAGCCCCGGCTTGCCGACGAGGAATTTCAACCGGCGTCCGAGCGTGTCGGACAGCGTTTCAACGTCGCCGCGCACGGCGTTGAGTGCGGCGCCGTCGCGCTGGGCAGCCGCCTGCGCAACGCCTGTCGGCGCGCGGTACTCGCCGAAGATGCGGCGCAACTGGCCGCCCCATTCACCCGTGGTCACGCCCGCTTTCGCGCACGCAATCGAGCTGTCCATGATGTTTCGGCCTTCGCGCGCAGCGGCTTCGAGGTCGGCCAGCGCTGCCGCAACCGCCTTGTTGTCGCGCGCGGAACGCCACGCTTTCAGGCGTTCGACCTGCTGCGCTTCGACTGCCGGATCGACGACCAGGATGTTGTCGGTGCCGGCGGCAAGGGGTGAGGCTTCCGTCTCCGTCCACTTGTTGACGCCGACGACGATCTGTTCGCCGCTTTCGATTTGCGACAGGCGCGCCGTGTTGCTCTCGACCAGCCGGCGTTTCATGTAGTCGATGGCCGCGACGGCGCCGCCGAGTTTGTCGATGGCCGCGAGTTCGGCTTTGGCTTCCTCTTTCAGCGCTGCAACCTTGCGCGCGATTTCCGTCGAGCCGTCGAAGATGTCGCCATATTCGAGCAGGTCGCTTTCATAGGCCAGGATCTGCTGCATGCGCAGCGACCACTGCTGATCCCACGGCCGGGGAAGTCCGAGCGCTTCGTTCCAAGCCGGCAACTGCACGGCGCGCGCGCGCGCCTTTTTCGACAGCGTGACGGCCAGCATCTCGATCAGAATACGATAGACGTTGTTTTCCGCCTGCGGCTCGGTGAGCCCGAGCGAATTGACCTGCACACCATAGCGGAACAGCCGGTGCTTGGGGTCCGTGACGCCATAGCGCTCACGAGTGATTTCATCCCACAGCTCCGTGAATGCGCGCATTTTGCACATCTCGGTGACGAAGCGCATGCCGGCGTTGACGAAGAACGACACGCGGCCGACGACATTGCCGAATTCGGCCGGCGGCACTTCGCCCGAGGCTTTCACCGTATCGAGAACGGCGATGCCGGTTGCGAGCGCAAACGCCAGTTCCTGCACCGGCGTCGCGCCGGCTTCCTGCAAATGATACGAGCAGACGTTGGTGGGGTTCCACTTCGGCACGTGCTTCGTGGAGAAGACGATGGTGTCCTTGATGAGCCGCAGTGACGGCTCCGGCGGAAATACGTAGGTGCCGCGCGACAGGTATTCCTTGATGATGTCGTTTTGAATGGTGCCGGTGAGCTTGGTGCGTGGCGCACCCGTCTCATCGGCAAAGGCCACATAGAGCGACAGCAGCCAGGCGGCTGTGGCGTTGATCGTCATCGACGTGTTCATCTGGTCCAGCGGAATGCCGCTCAGCAGCGCGCGCATGTCGCCGATATGTGAGACCGGAACGCCGACCTTGCCGACCTCGCCGCGCGCCAGTTCGTGGTCGCTGTCGTAACCGGTCTGCGTCGGCAGATCGAAGGCGATCGAGAGGCCCGTCTGACCCTTGGCGAGGTTCATTTTATACAGTTCATTCGACTTGGACGCGGTCGAATGGCCGGCATACGTGCGGAACATCCAGGCGCCGTCGCGTTTGGAGGGCGCGGCCTCGGAATCTTTGGATGCGTTCGGCGTGCCGGTTTTAGGGTGAGACATCGGTGTTCCTTGGAAGGCTCAAGCCACGGTCGTCGGGTGTCTTAAGCTATCGGATGGCGGCGGCAATGCAAATTGCACGGGTTGCCGCTGGGGGCTCCGCACGCACGACAGCGCCGCGGGGCCGGCAAGCGCTGCCGACGCGGCGATGGTGGGATGCGATGTGGACGGCCGGGCAGGCTTTTAGACTTCGGCCGGCGGGGCGATCTCGGGGAGTTGCGATGCCGGCAGCTCACGGCGGATTTGCAGGCGTCCGATGCGCGCTTCGCTCATCATGGCGACCAGCTTGGCCGCAACCATCATCAGCAGCAGGGCCACCACCACACCGACTGCCGACGCAAGAACGACGTTCGAGTTCTTGTCGTGCAGGGGATGGATGAAGTGTTCCTGGAACACGTAATTGGCCGCCAGGGCGCCGATCGTGATGGCCGGCGTGAAAATGGCGGCCAGCACCGTCGAGCCGAGGTTCATTCGAATCAGCAGGAAGGTCGAGCCGACCATCACTGTGACAATGACGGCCGTGAAGACGTCGACTTCACAGATCCGCATGAGACTTTCGAGAGCCGTGTCGAACATGACGTCCTCGGGCATTTGTGCGAAAAACGGGCCGGAAAACTGATTTCGTCTGGCGGAATGCGCACTTAAGGGACGTTAGGATGTTTAAGGCGAGACAGTTAAGGAGTTGTTATCATGCCGCTAAATACTTGACGCGCCCCTCTTCATTGCAGCGCAAAAACGTGCTTCATACTCTGCCGTCATCGCGCCTTCTGGCCGTGACGGCAGCAATCTCAATATCAAAAGCGGGATTTTGAACCCGCTTACCAAAGTTCGGTCGGGAGACTGTACACACATGTCGAGCCATGGCGCCGCGCGCGCGACTGGAGCAGGAGCACTAATGACAGCGTCGGATTCCGTTTCGGGGGGCGTTAAGAAAGACCTTTACGAGGTTGGCGAAATTCCGCCGCTCGGGCACGTTCCTAAAAATATGTATGCCTGGACGATCCGCGCCGAACGGCACGGTGAGCCCGATAAGGCTATGCAAGTCGAAGTTCTCCCCACGTGGGAACTCGACAGCCACGACGTGCTCGTTCTCGTGATGGCGGCGGGCGTCAACTACAACGGCGTGTGGGCATCGCTCGGCGTGCCGATCTCGCCGATCAAAGACGTGCACAAGCTGCCCTATCACATCGCCGGATCGGATGCGTCGGGCATCGTCTATGCGGTCGGCTCCAAGGTGAAGCGTTGGAAGGTCGGCGATGAAGTCGTCGTCCATTGCAATCAGGACGACGGCGACGATGAAGAATGCAACGGCGGCGATCCGATGTTCTCGCCGAGCCAGCGCATCTGGGGCTACGAAACGCCCGACGGGTCGTTCGCCCAGTTCTGCCGCGTGCAGGATCGCCAGTTGCTCGAACGGCCGAAGCATCTGACGTGGGAAGAAAGCGCCTGCTACACGCTGACGCTCGCCACGGCGTACCGCATGTTGTTCGGCCACCGTCCGCACGTGCTGCGCCCCGGCCATAACGTGCTCGTGTGGGGTGCGTCCGGCGGCCTCGGTTCGTTCGCCGTGCAGCTCTGCGCGACGTCGGGCGCCAACGCCATCGGCGTCGTCAGCGAGGACGACAAGATCGACTTCGTCAAGCAGTTGGGCGCCAAGGGCGTCATCAACCGCAAGAACTTCAATTGCTGGGGTCAGCTGCCGAAGGTCAATTCGCCCGAGTACAACACGTGGCTCAAGGAGATGCGCAAGTTCGGCGCAGCGATCTGGGAAACGACCGGCAAGGGCGTCAACGTCGATTGCGTGTTCGAACACCCCGGCGAATCGACCATTCCCGTCTCCGTGCAGGTCGTGAAGCGCGGCGGCATGGTGGTCATTTGCGCCGGCACCACCGGTTACAACCTGACCATGGATGCGCGTTATCTCTGGATGCACCAGAAGCGCGTGCAGGGTTCGCACTTCGCCAACTTGCAGCAGGCCTCGCAGGCCAACAAGCTCGTCGTCGAACGGCGTATCGATCCGTGCATGTCGGAAGTGCTGTCGTGGGATCAAATCCCGAAGGCGCACATGCGCATGATGCGCAACGAGCACAAGCCGGGCAACATGGCGGTGCTGGTGTCGGCGCCGACCACTGGTCTGCGCACGGTTGAAGATTGCATCGAGGCGAGCCAGTCGCGCCGCCGCTGAGTGCGGCGACCGCCTAGCGCTTCCGATAGGATGCTTTAGAAAAGAACAGCGGCCGGGGGCGAACCTTCCGGCCGTTTTCAATTGAGCGGCGGTGTTTCGTGAGCGCCGGTATTGCGGCGGGCTTGCCGGGGACTTGCGAGAGTCCTGCCAGAGCCGTGCACGCCTAGAGATTGATCTGCGGCGCCGGCCCCCGCGTCATGCGCTTGAATTCCATGATGCCGCGGTTGAGCTCCGCGCCGAGCAGAATGACGATGGCCGTGAACTGGAAGAAGATCATGGCCACCATGAGCTGCGACAGACCGGCGTAGAACAGCGAATAGTTGGTGATGGCGAGATAGTTCGACCACAACCCGGCGAGCGCCAGCCACAGCACGATCGACAGCGCAATGCCGGGCCAGACGTCCGCGATGCGCCGCTTTCCAGCCGCCAGCCACAGATGGAAGGCGAAAAGCTGCGCCGCCATCAGGCCTGCGGCAAGACCATAGCGCGCACCCGGCCCGAGCCACGTCGACACGAGGAAGGTGTGCGTGAAATCGGGCTGAATATCGAGCCGTGCCGCAATCGAGGGACCGACGACGACGGCCCACGTCAGGAACAGCGTCGAGGCGGCGCTGATGAAGACGAACATCATGCTGATGAAAAGGCACTTGGGGTAGGCGCGCGTTTCGAGCACGCGATAGGCGCTGTTCAAGGCGGCGCGCAGGGTTTCGATGGCGCTGGTGGCGAAGAAGAGCGCGAGCGCGGCGCTGACGGTCAGCAGGTCGATACGCCGCGTGCCCATGATCGCCTGCACTTCAGGCGCCAGTCCCTCGACGACGGGGCGCGGCAGAATCTCAAACAACTGCGTGATGGCCTGCGCCGCGAGATCCCGCCCGCCGAAGACACCCGACAGGGCACCAAGAAAGATGCAGAACGGGAACAGCGAGACGACGAACGAAAACGCCACCGCACCGGCGAGCGCGAAGCCCGAGTGCTCGTAGAGGCGATAGACCGCTTCCATGATGGTGCGGAAACGTTTCATGTGAGAAGTGTCCGAGTGGTTCTGGCAGGGATTTCGGCGCCGCACACTAACGGCTTGTGCTGGCTTGGTCCATATCGCCACGGCGATCGTGCGGGGCATTTGAGACACACCGCGTTGTGCCATGTTTCGCATCATAACTGCTGAAACGGGCGCGGCGTTGCCCGATGCGCGCCAAGGATTTAGTCTTGCGATCGGTGAGACGCGGCGGGTCGATCAGCCGACGCGAGACGCCGCACGACGTGACAACGCATGACATGACAACGCGTGTCATGAAACCTTGGCATGAAACGCAACGCTGTCGGTGGGCCAGATATGAACGGGCCGCACATTCCGAGTATCGACATGGAGCGCGGCGCGCCGCTCGTCGATGCGCGCGTGCTGGCTGTCGACCGGCCGACGGTGACTGCCTTGCCGGCTGACGATGATTTGTGCCGCATACAGGGTATCGACGCCAGATTAGAGCGCCGGCTGCACACACTGGATATTCGGCGCTTCGATCAAATTGCGAACTGGACGGACGACGACGTGCGCTATGTATCGACGACGCTTGGCTTGAACGGCGCTATCGCTTCCGAGACCTGGATTGCGCAGGCCGAGGCGCTGGCGCGTGCGGACCGGGCCGCCGAAACATCGACCGATGACCCGATGCTGCCATCGCCAGCGATGCCGCTGCCGGCGTGCGCCTATGGTCTGACGGCGGATGAAACGCCGGGCTTCTCTTTGGCTGTGGGCGACTTGGACGCCGGCGCGCTGACTTCCGACGGTGGCGGCCTGGGTCGCTTGGCCGATGCTTATGCGCCGCGCGAAGGTGTCGCCACGTCCGAGCACGCCAGCCCCGCCGCGCCGGTACCTCTGCCGCTTGCCGCGCATTGCTACGCGCTGTCACCGCTAGCCGTAAACGCCCTATCCGTCAGCGCTGATAACCGCGCCGAGGCGAGCGCCGTGGCATGGCGTGATGATGTTCAGGATGCCGTCCTGGCGGCGCCACCGCTGCCGATGTTCGCACGTGCGTATGCGGCGCTGGCCGCGAATGTTGAAACCGTGGAATCCGCGCCTGCCGCAGTGCCCGATCCCGTTCCCGATCCTGGCCCGGTCGCGTTGTCCGCGCCGCCGACCGCGCCATTCGAACCGTTGGACGTGCAGCCTGATTACAGCGCGCTTCAACCGCCACTCCCGCTCGCAGCGCGTGACTATCCGGCGCTTGCAATCGACGAGCCCCCAGTGGCCGCGCCGAATTTCGATCACGTCGAGCCGATCGCCACGCATGCGCACGCACTTGTGGTGGCGCTCGACGTTGTGCCTCAGCCTGAACCTATGCCTGTGCCCGAGCCTGTGGGCAGTCTAGAGCCATTATCTCAGCCTGAGCCGCAATCCGCACTGCCTGAAGTCGCGCTCGCCGCCGATGTGCCACCGATTGCCGATGTCGCGGCAGAAGCATCACACGCGCCTCCAATTGTGCCGCCGATGCTCGCCGTTGTTATTGCGGCCGCCGCACCGCCCCCTGTGCGCGTTGCACCCCCGCCGCGTCAGATTTCTGAAAGCGCGATCCGCAATGCCGCCGCGGCCGCCCGTCTCGCGGCATCGCGCTTGGTAGGCGAAGCCGTATTTTCCGAGCCGGCGCCCGCGGCACCGATAGCCCGGATCGAAGTGGCCGCAGCGCTCGCACGCGATGAGGTGCGCGAACAGGACGGTCCGCTTTCGCGCGGTCTCGCGATCCCGTCACCCGGCAGGCCACACGTATTCATCGACGAAGGTCTCGACGCTGCGGACGCCGACGCCCATACCGATGATGGCGGCAACGCCAACACCGAGGACGCACGCCGCAACGCCGAGTTCGGGCGCGGCTGGCGTTCGGCCGATGGCGAGGCCGCCGTCGCGATCCGCCACGCTGCACACGTCGCGCATCCGGCGCCTCAGCACGCCTTCGACGACGAGGCCGACAATTCAGCCTTCGATGGCGCCAATTATCACGCCTACCACGCAACAGTCGAAGAGGCGGAAGTCGAGATCGTGCACCGGCCGCCGCCGGATGCGCCGGCTTCGTCCGAGCGCGACGATGGCGAAGGGCCGGCGCGCGCCAACCGGCTTTTGAAGGCTTCCGGCACCTCGCCGATGGGCCGTTTCCTCAAAGCGCTGACCGGGCAATAAGCCCCCGCCCAAATCAGCCCGCGCGGCGTGCCGAAACCCCGCCCGAACGGCCGTCTGCGCGGGGCTGATCCAGATACCGCCAGAAAACGGATAAGCCTCGTGGGGACAAGCGGTTCTCGCGCGCAAAGGTCGCGTGGCATACGGGTTGCGATTGGTGCGTGGACGACTATCCTCTGGAAAACTCCGCCCAGTCCGGCTTTGCTGCCGACGCCGTTGACCGGCGCCCGGGCGCCACCATGCAAGGGAGAAGACGATGTCGATTGCGCCTCTGAAGGCTGAGAGCCAGATCCTGGCTTCGGGTCCGGCTGGACTTCTGGAAGCCTGTCGTGAGGCCGTGACGGCTGCCGATCGCGTGCTCGCGGCGGCCAAGGCCGGGGTCCGCATCAAGATCCAGGAAGCGGGCGGCATGGACAATGCCCAGCACGTCGCCCATGGACTGGCGTGGCTCGCGACGGCGGTCGAAGGATTGCGTCAGTTGCAGGATTGGGGCGCGCGCCTCAACGGCGAAGGCCGCTTCGGCGAATTCGAGCAGCTTCTGCTTGCGGCGGGCTTCGGCGAATACCTGGCCCAGATCTCGGGCGGCATCCCGATGAGCCAGATCGAAATCATTCGCACCGATGCGCTGGGCGTCGCCAAGGCCGACATCCGCCGCTTCGAAGATGCCGTTGCCGATCTGATCGCGGAAGGCGGCAGCGAAAGCGTCAAGGCTCGCCTCGCCGATCTGATCGCCGCACAGCCCGACGCCATGACGTTCGGCGATACCGGCCTCGATGAAACGCACGCGCAGATCCAAGATCTCATGCGCCGCTTTTCGCTCGATGAAGTCATCCCGCACGCGCACGAGTGGCATCTCGCCAACACCTATATTCCGCTCGAAGTCGTCGCCAAGCTTGCGGAACTCGGCGTGTTCGGTCTCGCGCTTCCCGAAGAGTTCGGCGGCATGGGACTGGGCAAGGAAGCGATGTGCGTCGCCTCTGAAGAACTGTCGCGCGGCTATATCGGCGTCGGCTCGCTTGGAACGCGCGCCGAAATCGCCGGCGAACTCATCCTGCACAATGGCACCGCGGAGCAGAAGGCAAAGTATCTGCCGAAGATCGCGTCCGGCGAAATGCTGCCGACGGCCGTCTTCACCGAGCCCAATACCGGTTCCGATCTCGCCTCGTTGAAGACGCGCGCCGTGAAGGACGGCAACGTCTACAAGATCACCGGCCAGAAAACGTGGATCACGCATCCGGTGCGCGCCGACGTGATGACGGTTCTCGCCCGCACCAATCCGAGCGAGCCCGGCTACAAGGGCCTGTCGATGTTCCTCGCTGAAAAGCCGCGCGGCTCAGATGAGACGCCGTTCCCGGCGGCCGGCATGACCGGCGGCGAAATCGAGGTGCTCGGTTATCGCGGCATGAAGGAATACGACATCTCCTTCGATGCGTTCGAAGTGCCGGTTGAAAATCTGCTCGGCGGCGCTGAAGGCCAGGGCTTCAAGGCGTTGATGGCCACCTTCGAAGGCGCGCGCATTCAAACCGCGGCGC